>NZ_JAJSZC010000040.1:0-44276 GCF_036815105.1 Streptomyces sp. IBSBF 3136 | reverse complement strand
GCCCCCAGGCCCGCCCCCCGCCCTTCAGGGGCCGGGAAGAAGCCGTCCTCGCCCGCGCGGGGCGGAGTGATTTCGACGAGTTGTGCGGCGGTGTCACGGTGTCACAGGGCGAACGCATCACGCGCGGCAAGGGCCCGGGCCGAGGAACGCGGGCACCGTCCGCCGGCTCGGACGGCCCTGTTAGCGTGCGCGGATGGAAGATCTCCAATCCGTCGCCTGGCCGCCCGAGCCGATCAGGACCCGCAGGCTCGTGCTCCGTGCGCCCCGGAGCGGGGACCGTGCGGCGTTCATCGAGCTGCTCGCCTCGCCGGAGGTGCACACCTACCTCGGCGGCCCCCGGCCGCGTGAGGAGCTCGAACGCCAGACGCCTGAGGTGCCCCAGCAGTGGCCCGGGAGCTTCGTCGTCGATCTCGACGGGGCGATGATCGGCCACATTCTGCTCAGGAGAGCGACGGGGCACCGCCGCCCGGCCGCCGCGGGGAAGGCCGACCTCGGCTACCTGTTCCTTCCGCGGGCGTGGGGCCGGGGGTACGCCGTCGAGGCGTGCGAGGCGGCGCTCGGCTGGCTCGCCGGCGCGCTTCCCGGCGAGCCGGTGGTGCTCACCACCCAGAGCGCCAACGTCGCTTCGATGCGTCTGGCGGCGAAGCTGGGGTTCACCGAGGTGGAGCGGTTCGAGGCATGGGGATGCGAGCAGTGGCTCGGCATGCGCTCCCCGGCCGCCCCGGCCGCCCCGGCGGTCGGTGAGGGGCAGCAGCCGTGAGTCTGCCGTAGGGGCAGACGCGAGAGTGGGGGCATGGACGGCGACACGCTCTGCTCGATCGCCTCAGGTTCTCCTCCGATCGCGGGATCGTGGTGCCGAGGGACCGCAGCCCGGCCGGCTTCGTGGGGGTCAGGCGCTCGATGACTCCCGAGCTGCCCGACACCCCCCGAGGCGGAGCAGGTGAGGGCCTGAGGGGAGTGGGCCGAACCGGCCATGGACCCCGATGTCCGTGCCGGCCTGCGCCAGGCGGCCCGAAACCACACGCCCCGGGCAGGCACACGCCGCCGCGCCCCCTGCGCCGCGTCCTCGCCGCGGTCGTCCGTGACCGGGCCGGCGCCGCCCTGGCAGCGGGGCATCGATCCGGCCTCGCGCCAAGCCGATCCGGTCCTCGCGGCGGTCACGGCCCACGACGCCCGCCTCCTCGGCCGCCCCGACGACGCCGAGCCGCGCCGCCGGCTCCTTCGCCCGGCCGCGGAGCATGAGCGACCCGCGCCGCGACCGGCACGCCCGAGGTGCTCGCAGTGATCAACGGCCGGCCGGCCCCGCAGAGCCTGGCGCCGGTGTGCGCAGGGTCCGTCCCGGCCGTCCGCGCCCGGATCGAGCGGTAGGGGGCCGGGATCGTCGGCGCGGGCGCACCACCTGGCCGCCATAGGATCGGCCGGTGAACGACACCGTCATCCTGCATGCGGACGCCACGCCCTGCGCCCCCGCCCTTGTCCTTCGCCCCTGGTGCGCACGGGACGCTGCCGCGCTTGTCGCCGTGGCCCGGGATCCCGCACTGCGCCGCTGGACCAGTCTGGCCGTGGAGGACGAGGCCGATGCGCTGCGCTGGGTGCGGGGCCAGGAGCGGGGCTGGGCAGCGGGGGATCGCTTCAGTTTCGCGGTGGTCGAAAAGCAACCCGGCTCGTCGGACGGGCCGTTGATGGGCCATGTGGTCCTCAAGGAAGTGGTTTTCGGTCAACCGTCGGCCGAGGTGGGCTACTGGACCGCGGCGCATGCCCGCGGCCGGGGCGTGGCGCCCCGCGCTCTTTCGACGCTCACCACCTGGGCCTTCGACCGTCCGGGGGCCGGCCTGCTGAAGCATCTGGAACTCCGGCACCAGGTGGGCAACGCCGCCTCTTGCCGCGTGGCCCACAAGAGCGGGTACCTCCTGGAGGCCGTCCTGCCCGCGACGCCGCCCGCATACCCCGGTAAGGGGCATCGGCACATACGGCGCAGGGACACCTGAGCGGGCGGCACTCCCGGAGGCGGCGCGTCTTCACGGAGCCCGCCGCTTCCGGAGACAGCCAGACCCTGCGCACCTGTTCCCCCCTCTTGAGGGGGTGGATCACGGGTCTTGAGGGGGTGGATCACGGGCCGGGATGATGCGAGGGTGGTCGAAAATCGGGGGGAGGCGCGGTGGGTCTGGGAACGGTGGCGATCACGGGCGCGGCGGGGAACATCGGTTCCGTGGTGCGTCAGGCGCTGCAGCGTGAGGCGGGGCGCTTGATCCTGCTCGACCGCGTGCCGTTGCGGCCCGAGGCCGAGAACGAGGACGTCCGCACGGTCGACCTCGGGGACGCGGCCGCCGTGGAGGCGGCGCTTGCCGGCGCCGACCGCGTGCTTCACCTGGCCGGTGTGCCGGACGAGGCGCCTCTGGGCGACCTGCTCGAAGCCAACGTGCTCGGCACCCACCACGTGCTGGAGGCGGCGCGGCGCACGGGAATCGAACGGGTCGTCCTGGCCAGCAGCAACCGCGTGACCGGCTTCTATCCCACCGGACACCTCACCGGTCCCAAGGAGCCGGTACGCCCCGACGGCCTGTACGGGGTGAGCAAGGCGGCCGTCGAGGCCCTCGGGCGGCTGTACGCCGACAAGTTCGGCCTGTCCGTGATCTGCCTGCGCATCGGCAGCTTCGAGCAGGCGCCCACCGAGCCCCGCCATCTGGCCACCTGGCTGAGCCCGCGCGACGCCGTCGGCTACATCCGGGCCGCCCTGACCGCCGCGCCGTCCACCCGCTTCGCCACGGTGTACGCCGTCTCCGCCAATACCCGCCGCTTCTGGGAACTCCCCGACCCGGCGATCCTGGCCTACGTCCCCGTGGACGACGCCCAATGCCACGCCGGGGACATCCCGGGACCCGACCTTCTGGCCGATCCCGCCGCACCCCAGGCCGGCCCCTACGCCCTGCCCGGGTTCACCCTCAAGCACCTTTAGACCCTCACCCCGCCCACCCGCCGTCCGGGCCGCGCACTCCTTGCCGGCTCCGCACACCCGCCGTCGGGCCGCGCACTCCTTGCCGGCTCGGCGATTCCTCACCCACCTCGCCATCGATCGACCGCGGCGTATGAGGCCTCACAGCGAAGGCACCACAAGCGGGCCGCGTCCGCGCTGGTGAAGGCGGCCGTGCCGCGTCGCGGTGGCGGGCCCGCCCGGCCCCCCCGGGGGGGCCGGGCGGGCCTTCAGCGGCCGGCGCCGACCAGCAGGACCAGCGCGGTGACGACGGCCGCGAGCGTCGTCGCCGCCGTGACCGGGACCGTGCCGACGCGCCGGTGGCCGGGCCGCGGTGGCCGCTGCGTGAGGGCGTGGTCGAGCGCCACCCACGCCGCCTGCGCGAGGGGCGCCGGCGACGACGGCGAGGAGGAAGGGCAGCAGGCCGTCCGGAACAGGAGCGGCGCCGGCCACGAAGACTCCCGCGACCGGGCTGAGGCAGGCCGGCGCGATCCACGGCGCCACGCGCCGCCCCGGCCGCGTTCCCAGCAGAGCGGTAAGCGCCGGCCCTTCGCCGGCCGCGTGCACGAGGAGCGCCGTCACCACGGCGGGGGAGGAGGTCAGGGCGAGGGCCGCCCCCTCCACGAAACGGTGCACGGCGAGCCCCGAGGCCGCGCCGATGCCGCCCGCACGCCCCCGCGTGCACGGGCAGCCCAGAGGGGTGACGGCGCCCGTCACGGCGAACGAGGCGAGCGCGGTGAACGGCACCGCCCACGGCGGCAGGCCGGCCTGCCGGGCCTCGTCCCACGCGTCGGGCAGCAGGTCGAGGACGGCGATGACCAGCAGGATCCCGGACGCGGCGGCCGGCACGAGCACGGAGCGGCCCGAGGCCCGCCGCGCCGAGCAGACCCTGGCCGCCGTGGCCCCCGCCACCGTGGCCGGGGCCACCAGGACCACGGCCACCAGCGACGCGGCGGGGGGCGGCTGCCCTCCCGTTCCGCCGGCGGTGGGCGCGAGCGCCGCCTCGCACACGCAGAGCATGGTCCCTCCTGCGGGGCGCGGCGGCCCTTCGCGGACGGCGCCCGGGCGCACCGGATACCGGACAGGGGTCAGCGGCGGTAGCAGTAGGAGTCCGAGGAGGCGTCGCCGCCCTGCAGACGCGTCTGGTGCACGCGCAGGCCGCCGAAGTCCTCGCCGTGCGGGAAGAAACGGCTGTCCACCGACAGCCCGCCGTGCGTGGTGTCGGCGTCGAGTCTGACCATCCACGGCTCGATGCCCGCGGGATAGAACTGTTCGTCCCAGGCGGCGTACAGCGAGTTCGTCAGGTACACGCGCCGCCCGTCGCGGCTGAGTTCGACCATCTGCGCCCCGCCGGTCAGCGGCACCTCGGGTGCGGCGGGGTGCGGCCGGCGGGCGGTGATGCCGCCCAGGCGCACGGCCGCGGTCCGCCGCGGACGCAGCGGGTCGCTCACGTCGTACTGGAGCAGGTCGCCGGTGCCCCACGCCGAGACGTACAGCCACCGGTCGTCCACCGAGAGGTCGATGTCGGTGATCAACGGGGGCACGGCGCCGAACGGCTGCAGCGCCGGCGGCAGGTCCCCGGCCGGGGCGGGCTCGGCCGGGAGGGTGATCACCTCGGTGACCTCAAAGTCTCCGCCGTCCCGCCGCCACAGCCACACCGACGCCGACAGGTCCTGGACGTCGACGACGGTGTTGGTGAACCCCCACGTGGCCTCCGGGTCGTGCGCGGGCCGCAGTTCCAGCACCATCTGGTGCTCATCGCCCAGGTCCACGTCCCTCAGGTGCCGGCCGCTGTCGAGCTCCCAGAAGTGCAGGCGGTGGCCGTAGCGGCGCTCCAGCAGCAGCTCGGGGACCAGACCGTCCTCGATCATGGAAGGGGTGCCCCACTCGCTGGTCACGGCGATGTTCTGGGCCAGGTGCCACCAGACGTCGTAGGCGAGGTGCTGCGGCCCGCGCTCGCTCTCCCAGCCGCGCAGCACCTCGAAGCTCTCGTGGTCCAGCAGCGCCACGCCGCCGGGCCCGTCCGCACCGTCCGCGCCGCCCAGGCAGGACAGGAAGACGCCGTCGGGCCCGCAGTGCAGGGTGTGGGGGCGCGAATAGCCGGCCCTGGCGGCCAGTTCCCCGGGCTCGACCGTCTTGACCAGGCGAGGACGGGCGGGATCGGGGACGGTGTCGAAGACGTGCAGCCGGGAGGAGCGCAGCCCCGGGACGATGAGGTAGCGGCGCGCGGCGTGGTGGTGGCCGGCATGGGCCAGCGCGCTCGAGCAGGCGTTCCAGCCGAAGTGGTGCAGCTCATTGCCCACGCCGGGCACCTCGGCATGGGAGATCACCCGGCCGTACGCGGGGGAGTCGGGGTCGGTGTCGAGGGTGAACAACGCGTCCGCGCGCGCTCCGGCCGGGTCGAACCCGACGACGTAGGCGAGCTTCTCCCCGGGCGCGGCGACGGCGTCCGCCGGGGAGCGGTACAAGGTCGGGTCCTGGTGGCCGTCGTGGCCGTGCGGGTGCTCGGTCGTCGTCATCGCTGTTCCCCACTTGGGCGAACAGCGAGCCAGGACCGGGTGAACCCCCGTCACGGACGGGCCGGGCTCTCTCGTCCGCCGTCAACTGCGGTGAGGGACGGATATGCCACTGGATCCGAGCGTTTCACAGTCCCCGCAGCCCTGCCACGGCGGCCACCGCGACGACGCTGCCGGCCACTGCCATCGCGTCCGCCCCCGCCCCCGGGCACCGCACGCCTGGGCCCCGCGCCCGGAGCCCGATGTCCTTCCTGGACGGGCCCCGAAAGTTTTAATTCACTCTGTGAGTCGTTTTCGACCGGTCACCGGTAATCCGGTGACCGATGGACTTCATTGGCGGATACAGGTGGGATCACTGATCACAGCCGTGCTGATGTTCCATATCGCGCCCTTCGCCGGTTGGATGGCAGTGGAAATCGAACTCCGCTCGCGCGTATTTCACGGATCGCCCGGAACGGGTGTCGGCCGGTGGGGGAGATGGGGGCGATGAGGGTCGCCGGCGAGGGGAAAGGTGCTGGTGGGAGCGCTGGGATCTGTTCGGTTTTTCCGGATTCGGGTGCGGCCGCCCCATCGAACAGATGCCGTATTAAAAGCTCCGCACGGAATATGTGCGCCTGATATTCGCGCCGGACTGCGCCATCTGTCGTCGCAATAGCGCCGTGCGCTCACCGAATCCAGTGACGTTCGCCGGATACGCGCTGTACGTTCTTCCGTGCTGAAGGCGTATTCCAGCCAGCGGGTCTCGCCGTTGAGAGGGACGTGTATGACGAGCCACGCAACCGAAGTCGACCTCGAAAGCCTCCTCCGCCGGGCGTTACAGGCCACCGGCACCGACGCGCGGTGGACGATCGACGCGGACGAGATGTGGTGCCGCCTGACCCACCGGTCCGGGATGCAGCGCCGGCAGGGCTGGAAGCTGCACGTGTCCGCGACGGCCGCCTCCGCACCCGAAGTCCTCGTCAGGGCCCTGGACGTGCTGCTGCCCGAGGAGTCGGGATTCAAGTTCGTCCGCTCCCTGGAACAGGTGAGCGCGCTCAACTCCCGTGCCACGCCCCGCGGAAGCTCGGGCAAGTTCATCACCGTCTACCCGCCCTCCGACGAGGACGCCGCGCGGGTGGCGCTCCAGCTGCACAAGGCCACGGCCGGCCTGCCCGGCCCCCGGATCCTGTCCGACCAGCCCTACGCCCCGCAGAGCCTGGTGCACTACCGCTACGGAGCCTTCGTCGGCCGCCGCCGGGTGTCGGACCAGGGCCTGCTGGTCTGGTTCATCGAGGACCCCGACGGCAACCCCGTCGAGGACAAGCGCACCGGGCAGTACTCCCCGCCGTCCTGGGCCGTCAGCCCCTTCCCGGCCTCGGTACCGCTCCCGCCCCGCCGGCAGAAGGCGGCGAGCGGCCCCGTACTCCTCGGTGGCCGGTTCTCGGTACGCGAAGCGATCCGGCACACCAACAAGGGCGGCGTCTACCGGGGCACCGACACCACCACGGGCGCCCCCGTGGTGATCAAGGAGGCCCGGCCGCACGTCGAGGGCGACGTGGCCGGATCCGACGTCCGCGACTGGCTGCGGGCCGAGGCCAGGACGCTTCAGAAACTCAGGCACACGGGGCTGGCACCGGAGCCGCTGGCGACGTTCGAGATCGGCGGCCACCTGTTCCTCGCCCAGGAGGAGGTGCCGGGCGTGCCCCTGCGCACCTGGGTCGCCGAACGGTTCCGCGACGTCGGCGCCGAGCGCTACCGGGCGGAGGCGCTCGCCCAGGTGGGACGGCTCGTGGACCTGGTCGCGGCGGCCCACGCCTGCGGCTGCGTCCTCAGGGACTTCACCCCCGGCAACGTCATGGTCCGGCCCGACGGCGAACTGCGCCTCATCGACCTGGAGCTCGCCGTCCTGACCGACGAGGACATGCTCCCGAGCCGGGTCGGCACCCCCGGATTCAGCGCCCCGGAACGCCTTCAGGACGCCGCGGTGTCCCCGACGGCCGACTACTACAGCCTCGGCGCCACCGTGTGCTTCGTCCTGGCCGGCAAGGTGCCCAACCTGCTGCCCGAGGAGCCCGACACCCGAGCGGCCGAACAGCGGTTCGCGCAGTGGCTGGCCGCCTGCGCCGGAACGCTCCGCCTGCCGGACGGCATGCGGGAGATGATCCTCAACCTGACGAAGGACGATCCCGGCGAACGCTGGGACCCCGACACCGCACGCGAGGCACTCCAACGGATCGCCCCGCCCGGACCCGGGACCGTCCTGCCCGGACACGGGACGGGCCTGGCCCTGTCCGGACACGGGACTGGCCTGGGCCTGCCCGGACACGGGACAGCCGTGCCCCGGCAGGGGACCGCCCTGCCCGGACCCGGCACGGACCCCGAGCGACCCGGCACGGATCTGCCGCGAGGCGGCACGGACCCCGAGCGATCCGGCACGGATCTGCCGCGAGGCGGCACGGACCCCGAGCGACCCGGCACGCACCCCGAGCGACACGGCACGGACCTGCCGCGGCCCAGGCATCCCGCCCCCGGGCCGGCACCGACGGCCGGGCCGGACGCCGCGAGCGAGGCCACGATCACCGGGATGGTGAACCACCTCCTCGACACCATGACCCCGGCCGGCGAGCCGCGGCTGTGGCCCGTGTCCACCCTGGCCGGGGAGACCGGCCCCTGCACCGTGCAGCAGGGCGCGGCAGGCGTACTGGCGGTCCTGACCCGGTACTTCGAGCTCACCGGCGACCCGCGCCTGCCGGAGGTGATATCGGCCGCGGGCGGCTGGATCGTCGCCCGCACCGACACCCGCTCCATCCGTCCGGGCCTGCACTTCGGCGGCCGCGGCATCGCCTGGGCGCTGTACGACGCCGGCCGTGCCGTTGCCGACCGACGGCTGACGGACCACGCGCTGGCCCTGGCCCTGGCCCCGCTGGAGCCGACCCCCAGCCACGACATCACCCACGGCACCGCCGGCAGCGGACTGGCCGCCGCCCACCTGTGGCACCGCACCGGTGACGCGCGCCTGGCCGAACTCGTCGTCGACGCCGCCGACCGGCTGGCCGCCGCGGCCCAGCCCGAACCCTCCGGCGTGAGCTGGCCCGTCCCCGCGGAAGCCGTGTCCCAGGAGGCCGGCAAACGCTACCTGGGCTTCGCCCACGGATCGGCCGGCATCGGCAGCTTCCTCCTCGCCGCCGCGCACGTCTCCGGCCGGCCCGAACACCTGGAACTGGCCGTCGCCGCGGGAGAACACCTGGTGGCCAACGCCGTGACGGTCGGCGAGGGAGCCCAGTGGCCGGCCCAGGCCACGGACCCGCCCACCGCGCCGTACTGGTGCCACGGCTCCGCCGGCATCGGGTCCTTCCTGATCCGGCTGTGGCAGCGCACCGGCGACGACCGGTACACCGGCCTCGCCCGCGGCGCCGCGCACGCCGTCATGGAACGCGCCTCACGCGCCGCCGTCGCCCAGTGCCACGGACTGGCGGGCAACGGCGACTTCCTCCTCGACATGGCGAATGCCACCGGGGAGGCCCCCTACCACGCGATGGCCGAGAACCTGGCCCGCCTCATCGTCTGCGAACGGGCCCACCGCACCACCCACGTCGTCTTCCCCAACGAGTACGGGGAGATCTCCACGAGCTGGAGCGACGGCGCCGCGGGAATCCTGGCGTTCCTCCTCAGGACCCGCCACCACGACTCCCGGCACTGGACCATCCAGCAGCCGGGCTGAGCGACAGGGCCCCCTGTCGCCGCCGCACGGAGAAGGAGAATGTCATGGAGAACCAGACCCTCGAGCTCCTGGCCCACCTGCACGCCCTTCCGGAGACCGACCCGGTCGACTTCGACGGAGCCTCGTTCTCCGGGACGTGCGCCTGCGTCGGCCTGCTGACGCTGCTCAACACCGTCTGTGTGGGCATCAGCTGCGCCTAGCCGAAAACCTCCGGCCGGCGGCAGCCCCCCAGGGGCCGCCGCCGGCCGGAGCGCGGCCGCGCCGCGGCCCGCAGGCCCGCGCACGACACTCCCGTGGACGAGGAGCCGACCATGCAGGCACCCGCCGGCGACGCCGCTCGCGCCCGAGCAACCCCCCCGACCACCGCACCCGGCACCACCGCACCCGGCACCGCCCCGGACGCCACCGCGCCCACCGCCCCGAGCACCGCCCCGGACGCCACCGCACCCGGCACCGCCCCGGGCACCGGGCCGTCCACCGCCCGGCCCGTGCCCGCCATCAGCACCCGCGGCCTGGTCAAGAGCTACCCGGGCCCCAACGGGAGCACCACCCACGCCGTCCGCGGCCTGGACCTCGACGTCTTCCAGGGCGAGACCTACGCCTTCCTCGGCCCCAACGGCGCGGGCAAGTCCACCACCCTCGCCCTGCTGTGCGCCCTGGCCCGCCCCACCGCCGGACAGGCCACGGTGGCGGGCGCCGACGTGCTCAGCCGGCCCGACCAGGTACGACGACGGGTCGGCATGCTCTTCCAGCACAGCGCCCTCGACCCCGACCTGACCGCCGAACAGAACCTGCACATCCACGCCCGCCTGTACGGACTGCGCCGCCGCCACGCCCGCCTGCGCGTCACCGAGATGCTCGAGACCGTCGCACTGGCCGACCGGCGGCGCTCCCCGGTGCGCACCCTCTCCGGAGGCATGCGCCGCCGCCTGGAACTCGCCCGCGGCCTGCTGCACGCCCCCCAGGTGCTCTTCCTCGACGAGCCGACCACCGGACTCGACCCGCACGCCCGCGCCCAGGTCTGGCAGCACCTGCGCGCCCTGCGCGACCAGCACGGCAGCACCCTCTTCATCACCACCCACTACCTGGAGGAGGCGGAGAACTGCGACCGCCTCGGCATCCTCGACCACGGCCGGCTCGTGGCCCAGGGCACCCCCCACGCCCTGAAGGCCGAGATCGGCGAGGACCGGGTGGTCCTGCGCACCGGCGACGACACGGCGGCACACCAGGTCGTGAGCCAGACCGTGCCGGCGGCCACCCCCGTCACCCCGGACACCGAGGGACTGTCCCTGCGCGTACCCGACGGCAGCGCCTGGATCCCCCGGCTGTGCGCGGCCCTGGCAGCCCGCGGCATCGCCGTGCACGCCCTGGTCCACCGCGACCTGCTGCGCATGGCGGCCCAGCCCACCCACACCGCCCTGATGGTGCTCCAGCCGGTGCTCTACCTCTTCGTCCTGGGCGGCGGGTTGGCCGCGCTGATCCCCGATTCCTCGCTCGGCGTCGGCTACCAGGCCTACCTCTTCCCGGGCATGCTGATGATGACGGTCCAGGCACCGGCCATCATCGTCGGCGTCCGTATGATCACCGACCGGCAGAGCGGCTACCTGCGGGAACTGCTCATGGCCCCGGTCACCCGGCCCACCCTCCTGCTCGGCAGCTGCGCCGGCGGCACCCTCGTCTCCACCGTCCAGGGCGCCGTCCTGCTCACCCTGGCCGGCGCCGTCGGCCTGCCCTACGACCCGCTCCTGCTCGCGCTGCTCCTGGCCGGCATGATCCTGGCCTCCTTCACCGTCACCGCCCTGGCCCTGCTGCTGGCCGTGAGCATCGACCGGCCCGAGGCCTTCCACATGCTGCTCGGCCTGGTCATGATGCCGCTGCTGTTCCTCTCCGGCGGCTTCTTCCCCCTGCACAACCTGCCCGGCTGGGCCCACGCCCTGGCCGCCGTCAACCCGCTCGCCTACGGCGTGGACCTGCTGCGCCGCTGCATCGCACTGCGCGTACCGGGCCAGGCGGCCACCGCCGCGGGCATCACCTGGTTCGGCTGGCAGCCCCCGCTGCTCCTGGAGGGCGCGCTCCTGCTGGCCGGCGGCGCCATGGCCCTGCTCTGGGCCGCCCACCGCTTCAGCCGCCCCGAATGACCCCCGGCCGCACGCGCGCACCACAGCCGCCACGCTCAGCCTCGCGGCGGGGCACATGACAAAATGACCGGGGGACGTCCCGCCGGGTTCACCCCCCGGCCTCGGGGGCACTTTCGGCACACACCCTGGAGGAACCATGTGCCGCCTTTTCGGCCTCAGCAGTGCCCCGCTGCGCACCCACGCCACCTTCTGGCTGCTGGACGCCCCCGACAGCCTGAGCCGGCAGAGCCACCGCGACCCCGACGGCACCGGCCTCGGCCACTTCGCCGCCGACGGCACCCCGCACGTCGACAAGGCCCCCATCGCCGCCTACCGCGACCGGGCCTTCGCCGAGGAGGCCCGCCAGGAGGAGTCGCAGACGTTCGTCGCCCACGTCCGCTTCGCCTCCACCGGCAGCCTGGACATGCGCAACACCCACCCCTTCGAGCAGGACGGGCGGATCTTCGCGCACAACGGCGTCATCGAAGCCCTCGACCGGCTCGACCACCACCTGGGCGCGGACCGGTCACTGGTGAAGGGGGACACCGACTCCGAGCGCTTCTTCGCCCTGATCACCCGGGAGACACGACGGCACGACGGCGACGTCGGCGCGGGCATCCGCGAGGCCGCCGGCTGGATCGCCGCGCACCTGCCCGTCTACGCCCTGAACCTGATCCTCATCACCCCCCGGGAACTGTGGGCGCTGCGCTACCCCGACACCCACGAGTTGTACGTCCTTCAGCGCCAGGCCGGGGGAGAGCACGGCAGCCGGCACCTGGACCACAGCGGCAGCCACGGCCGCATGCGCGTCCACTCCTCCCACCTGGCCGATCACCCCGCCGTGGTCGTCGCCAGCGAACGCATGGACGACAACCCCCACTGGCGGCCGATGGAACCCGGCGAACTCCTCCACGTCGACCCCCACCTCCACCTCACCCGCCAGACCGTCCTGCCGGACGCACCCGCCCACCAGCTCACCCTGGAGGACCTGCACCCCGACGCGGCCGCCTCCCAGAAAGCCGCCTGACCGCAAGCGGCTTGACCGGCACGAACGCCCCCCTGGCCGGACGCCCCACCCGCTGGGCGCCCCCCGGAGAACGAAAGGGCGCCCGCGCCGCGCCGCACCCGGCCCGGGCGCCCGGGCCGGGTCGTCCGGCTCGTACTCGTCCTTGGGCACCGTCCACGCGCCCGCGTCCTTCCTCGCGTAATACGGCCCGCCCATGTGGCCGACCAGCACCTCCAGGCCCTCGCAGGTGCGCCGGAACAGCAGCAGCCCCGCACTGCGCCGCGCCGCCCGGGCCGACCTCCGGGTGGGCCGCCAGTACGGCCTCGCCGGTGTCGGCCTCCCCGGGCCGCTTGTCCTCCCTCCACGACGAGCTCGGGGCGCACTCGCACGCCCCAGCCATGCTCCTCGACGGCCAGTTCCGTCAGCCGCCCGGTCCGCCAGGCGAGCATCGCGTCGGTCATGCCCTTGAAGGTCTTGGTGACAAGCCGATGACAGATGGGATGACGCCGCGGGCATGGGCGGGCCGGCGCAGAATGGCGCCGGGGTCCTGTTCCACCATGCAGGCATGAGCGACGGGAGCCACGGCGTGCTGAACCTCTCTCTCACCGTGGCGATCGGCCTGCCCCTGGCGTTCTTGCACGTCTGGTCGCCCTACGTGCACCCCGGCAGGTACATCGACTCGAGGTACTGGCGTGCGTTCGCCGACGGCATCTCCATCACCTACATCTTCCTGCAGCTGTTGCCCGAGATCACGCGCCTCGCTGACGAGGAACTGCACGCGGATGAGTCCTATGTCCTGAGGTTCCCCGGGTGGCTCGGGGCGCTCTCCGCCTGGGGCGAGCAGAACCCCTTTCTTCCCCTGCTGTTGGGGTTCACGCTCTTCTACGGGCTGGAGAGAGGGATCGAACGACCCGTCGACCATGGGTCCAGCGGCGGGGCGGGGCGTCCGGTGCACTTCTGGGTGCATATGGTCGGCATGTCGCTGTACAAGATCCTGCTGGGCTACCTGATGGGCCAGATCACCAGTGTGTTCGGCCTCCTCATCTTCGCCTTCGCCATCACGATGCATTTCCTGGTGATCGACTTCCACCTGCTGGAGATGCACCACTCGGCCTACCATCGGATCGGCAGATGGATCCTGACCGGCGCCTTCCTTGTCGGATGGTTCCTCAGCACGCAGGTGGCGATCGACCCACCGGTGCTCGCCATGCTGGTCTCGTTCGTCGCGGGCGGCGCCGTGCTGATGATCATTCAGGACGAGTTCTCGGAGAGCGTCGACAACTCCTATGCCGCCTTCCTGATCGCGGTCCTGCTGTACGGCTCGCTGCTGCTGGCGTTGTAGGGGTGGCTCAGGTCGGGTCGTCGGCGGAGCGGGCGGAGTCGAAAAACTGCCGGACGATGCCGATCGTGTCGGCGTCGGCGGCAGTCTTGTCGTCCCGATAGCGAAGCACCCGGGCGAAGCGCAGCGCCCTCCCGCCGGGGTAGCGCGAGGAGCGCTGCACGCCGTCGAAGGCGATCTCCACGACCTGCTCCGGGCGCACGGTCACGACGTACGACGTGCGGGACTCCTCGAGCGCGAGGAAGCGCTCGGTATGCCAGGCCAGCATCTCGTCGGTCATCCCCTTGAAGGTCTTGCCGACCATCGCGAAGCCGCCGTCCTCGGTGCGCGCGCCCAGGTGCAGGTTGGACAGCCTGCCGGTGCGCGCCCGTGGCCCGCGGTGCGCTGTGAGGTAGCGGGTGATCACCTTGGGCAGGTCGTCCGGGGGGATGGTCCGGAGCTGGTTGTCGTGCATGACGCTCCTGATGGTGGTGGCGGGTTCAGACGGTGGGGGTGGTGCCGCCGTCGATGACGTGTTCGGCGCCGACGATGGCCGAGGCGCGGTCGGAAACGAGGAAGGCGACGAGCTCGGCAACTTCCTCGGGCTGGTCGGGACGGCCGAGCGGGATGCCTCCCAGGGAGTCCATGAGCCGGCCCAGCGCCGCTTCCCGGGTGATACCGGCGTCGTGGGCGATCCGGGCGACGAGGTTGTCGGCGGCCGAGGTCTGGACGAAGCCGGGTGAGACGGTGTTGACGCGGACGCCGTGGGGGGCGACCTCGTTGGCCAGTCCTTTGCTGTAGGTCGTCAGGGCGGCTTTGGCGGCGGCGTAGGCCAAGGTGCCGTTCCACAGCGGCATGCGGCGCTGGATCGAGGTGACGTGCACGATCGCGCCCCTGCCCTTGGCGAGCATGTGCGGTAGGAGTGCGCGGTCCAGGCGGACGGCGGCCAGCAGGTTCGTGTTCAGCTCCCTTGCCCAGTCGTCCTCGCCGAGCGCGGCGAATCCTCCTGCCGGTGCCTCGGAGCCGCCGAGGGTGTTGACCAGGATGTCGACGCCTCCCACGCGGGCGTCCACCTCGGAGGCGACGTGGGCGGCGCCCTGGGCGGTGGACAGGTCGGCGGCGATGAAGGCCTTCTCCTCGACGTCGTCGGGGCGGCTGCGGGCGGTGACCAGCACGGTCGCACCGGCTTGGGCCAGGCGCCGGGCGATGGCGGCTCCGGTGCCCTTGGTGCCGCCGGTGACCAGAGCGCGTCGGCCTTCGAGGGATTCGCTGATGGATGTGGTCACGTTGCGCTCCGTTCCCGGGCGCGGGTGCACGAGGCGCCGCTCCCGTCTCGACTGCTAAAATAGAAGCCACTAACTTCGACTTTAGCAGTAACTGAGGGGATGGTCGCCGTGGCAAGCCGGATCAGGCTGGAGGACCGGGAGTGCCCGCTGTCCACGACGCTGGAACACGTCGGCGAGTGGTGGACACTGCTCATCCTCCACGACGCCTTCGACGGCTACACCCGCTTCGACCAGTTCCAGGAGAGCCTGGGCATCTCCTCCAGCATGCTCACCACCCGGCTGAAGACCCTGGTCGCGGACGGTCTGCTGGAGCGTCGGCCCTACCAGACCAGCCCCGTCCGGCACGAGTACGTCCTGACCGAACTCGGGCGCTCCCTGCGCCCGGTGATCGTCGCCCTGGCCGCGTGGGGCAACTCCCGCCTCACGCCGACGGAGCGCAGCATGATCCTCGTCGACGCGCACAGCGGCGAGGAAGTCGAGCCCGTGGTCGTCGACGCCAAAACCGGCCGCCGACTCGACGACAGCGCCGTCTACGTCTTCACCGCGGGCCCCGCGGCCAGCGACGCGATGCGCAGCCGCTACGCGGCACGGCCGGCCATTCCCGCGGAAGAGGCGAAAGCAGGTCCGGAAGATTCCCGTACAGCCTTGAGCAGGGCCGCGAGCACCGGCTGCACCTGACCAGCCTCGCGGCACCGGCTTGTCGCCGGCGTGATATCTGCCAACCCTCCCAGTCGTTGAGAACTGGATCAAGTGAGGCGAGGGCAACACCAGTCGTTTCCAACAATCCCCCCCGAGGGGTCGGTCTCGGCAGCCTCGGAGTCCGCACGAGCTCTGCTGGAGCAACTGAAACTACTGCTGGACTGGCTGGAAATTCCGGCGCGAGCGCTGGCCAAACACGGCCAACCTCCACCTGCTGATCAACAACCAGACCGCTACGGGCACTGGTCGCGCCAAGTAACTGCTGGATCCGTGGGCCCCTGCGCGGCCAGGAGGCGACTTTGGAACGACTCCGCATCGATCGGGAGATCGTCGACGGGCCGGACACGTCGGCGATGGTCAGGCGGCGGTTCCCGATGTCGACATCGTCGAGCAGGAGAGTGGCGATCTGGGACCCGGGCCGCGCGCACTGCCGCGAGAGCGAGGACAAGCGGGCGGCAGGGGTGGTGGCCGCGACAACGGAGCGGTCGATCTTGTCGGGTGCGAGCGGTTGGAGCACGCTGTACTCGATCTGGCCGACCTCGATACGGCTGGCCGGGTTGCGAAAGATCAGGCCGGACCGTTTGGCCCAGGCGAACAGTGAGCGCAGGGCGACCAGCATGGGCCAGCACGTCTTCGCGGGTCACCTCCCGCAGATGGTCGTAGCGGTTCGACCACGCCAACAGCGCTGGGCGGCCCGGTTGAGGTAGAGCCGGACCGTGGCTTGCTGCCGGGGCAGGCTGCGGAGGCCGCCGTCGCGCAGAACTTGGGTCCAGCGTTCGGCTTCCGCAGCGATGCCGGGGGCAATGCCTTCCCGACGCTCAGCGAGCCATCGCTCTCGCACATCCGGCCCGGGCGCCTGACCGCAGTCCGGGCCGGGCCGCACCGGGACGGGGTCAGGAGGCCACGATGCGGCGCACGTTGTCGACCGAGCCGCAGCCGGCCTTCAGCTGCCGCTCACGCTCTTCCCAGAACGCCGCGCCCAGTTCCTCGCGCCGCTCCATCGCCACGTTCTCGCGCGCGCCGTTGAGGATGGTGCGCTCCTCCTCGTCGGCGTGGTGGGTGACGGCCTCCACCAGCCCCTCCAGCTTGGAGTCCCACTCCTCGGAGCCGACCTCCTCCACCTCGAGCAGTTCCAGCAGGGCCTGGTTGCCCTCGTCGTGCTCGTGCTCGCCGTGCTCGACCTCGTCGTCGTCGATGTTCTTGTACCGCTTCAGCGCGGGATAGACCTTGGCCTCCTCGGCCTGCGCATGGGCGATCAGCAGGTCCGCGAACTCCTTGAGCGCACCGGCCCGGTCGGCCTCGACGCTGCGCATCAGGCGGAACAGGTCCTCCATCCGCCGGTGGTCCTGGAGTATGAGCTCGACGACGTCCCTGGTTTCGGCCATGACGGGGCACCACTTTCGTGCGAACGGTTGAGAGCCCCTACCGGCTACCCGCGCCACCGGCGTTGATGACCCCCGCTCACCGGACACCGGTGAGCGGGGAAGTTCCCCCGGTCGGCACACGTCCGCGAACGGCTGCTGGAGCGGTCGTGCGGGTGGTGCGGGAAAACGGTGCCGTACAGCGGCAGGGGCCCCGGCCGCTCCTGCTCGCCCCTCGCCCCTGCCGAGGGGCGGCGGACTTCGCTGCTGCGCGAGGTCGACGGGGTGCTGTACCGGGTGCGGACGGGACTTGGCAGATGCTTCTGTCGAAGGTGCGAGCCGCCGAGGACACCGCGGGCCGGGCCCCGCGAGAGCGGGCTCTCGCTCAGTGGAAGCCGAGCATGCCGGGGGTGTCGATGCTGATGGCGAGGATGCCGGGCGGGTAGCGGTCCTCGTCGTCGGTCAGGAGGATGGGCATGCCGCCGGTGCCGGTGCGGCGCAGTGCGGTGTAGAGGGCGTGACAGGTGTCCATGCCGCCGTAACCGTCGCGGAACATGGTGCCCACGGCCGGGGCGTCGATCTGCCCCAGGATCTCGACGTCGGTGCACGGGTAGCCGAGAACGGCCCGTGCGGCGCCAGCCTGGTCGGCCTCGGCCTGAGCCAGGCACAAAGCCGGAACGAGGAGCCGGTCACCGCTCGCGGTGACGTTGACCGCGAGCGCGTTGAGCGCCTTGTGCCCCGTCGTCAGGGCGGTCACGGCGCCGGTGTCGAGAATGATCACGCGGCGTCCTTGCCGGGCATCGCCAAGACCTTCTCCGCCGCGATCCGTCGCAGGTTGCCCAGCACATCGAGAGTGGCGAACTCCTCGTCGCTGACATCGACGCCGATCACCTTGCGGGCATGCGCTCGCGCGGCCGCGACCTGCTCGGCTCGCTGCGCTGCGGTGGGCTGCTCGGCGGCGAGCGCGTCGACGAGCTGGCCGATGCTGAGACCGCGCTCTTCTGCGAGTTCGGCGAGGTGGTCGCGGGTCTGCTTCGTCACCTGGATCGTCGTATTCGCCATAGCGCAACCATAGCACCTCTATAGTCACGTGGATTGGTGCATGCGCAAGGCCCCCGACCGCCCCGGGCGGTGGCACTTTTTCTCCCTTGAAGCTGCAGGAATGCAGAGATCGCTTGATCCCGCCCCGGCCGCACACCTGACGGCGACACCCGCCCGCGCGGCACCAGCACCATCTGACGACTCCTCCACGTCGGCCCCGACCTCCACCTCACCCGCCAGGTGGCCCTGCCCGACCCCCCGGCCCACCAGCTCACCCTGGAGGACCTGCACCCCGCCGCGGCCGCCTCCCAGAAGGCCGCCTAGGAGCTGCCCCGGCGACGGTGCCTGACGCCGGGGTTCAGGCGGTGCCTGACGCCGGGGTTCAAAGGTGCGCGAACCGCCGGCCCACCGGGACGACCCGCATCATCCGGGCCGGAACACCAGGTCGCCGGGGCGAGCGCACCAGGCCGAGGGACGACGCGCGAGAGCCACCCGCCGGCCCTCTGGGACCGTCCAGGACAGCGCCGGTCACGGCTGTCGCCCGGCGCGGCCGACCGAAGCCTGCTCAGTGTCCGCGCCCGAGCTGACGTGCCGCAGGGTCTGCTGGGGGCCGTGCCAGTCCAGGCACATCACGGTGGCGTCATCGGCGAGCCGATCCCCCGCGGCCTCCCGGACCGCCGACGTCAGCGTCAGCGCCGCCTCCCGCGGGTGCAGATCCCGGGTGCGTTTGAGCAGGGCGAGCAGATCGACGGCCTCCCCGTGACGTTCGAGCATGCCGTCGGTCACCATGAGCAGACGATCACCCGGGCGCAGATCGAGATCCTGAACCCGGTAGGGGTGAGTGCCGGACACCAGCAGTCCGAAAGGATGGTCCACCTCGCAGGTGACCGCCTCCGCGGCCCCCTCGCGCACGCGCAGCGGCCAGGGGTGGCCGGCATTGACGAGCTGGGCGCGACCGGTGTGGAGGTTGACGCGCAGCAGTTGCCCGGTGGCGTGGCCGTGGCCGTGCTGGGCCAGGGCCTGGTCGGCCCGGTGGGCCTGCTCGGCCAGGCCGGCTCCCGCGCGACGCGCGCCGCGCAGGGCGCCCACCAGCACCGTGGCGGCCAGGGCGGAATCGATGTCGTGCCCCATGGGGTCGGTCACCGACACGTGCAGGGTGTCGCGGTCCAGTGCGTAGTCGAAGGTGTCGCCGCTGAGGTCCTCCGAGGGCTCCAGGCTCCCGCACAAGGTGAACTGCGCGGCCTCGCACGACAGGGACGGGGGCAGCAGCTGGTACTGGATCTCCGCTGCCAGTGTGGGCGGCCTGGAGCGCTTGCCCCAGGTGTAGAGGTCGGTGAAGCGGCCGTTGGCGATCACGACGTAGGCCAGGATGTGGGCGGCTTCCCCGACCTCGTCCAAGATGTCGTCGCCGGGGTCGGCGGGCAGGAGCAGTTCCAGCAGTCCGATGGCGTCCCCGCGGTTGGTGACCGGCACGATCACCCGCTGCCCCTGCCCGGTCCCCTCCTGATACAGCCGCTGGGTCCGGATCACCTGCTCGTAGACGCTGCCGAACATGGGGATCCGCTCCGCTTCCCGTCCCCCCTCCACACCGGTGGCGGTGGCCAGCCGCGCCACGGCCCTCCCCGTCAGGTCCACGATGAGGAAGGACACCTGCGTGGCTCCGAAACGCCGCCGCAGGTCCTCGGCGACCACCTCGACGGCGTCCACCGGCGCCGCCCTCTCCGCCGCGGTCAGCAGCCGGGGAAGTCCTCTGTGCCCACCGTTCACGGCCGCGGCCCCTTCCTGCTGCCCCTCTCAAGCTTGGGGACACGTCACAGCAGGCGTCAATCCGTGCCCGATCACGGTCGGTGGTCGCCTCGTGCCGGTCGGTTCGCGGTCAGGAATCGACGATGCGGCGTACGTTCTCGACCGAGCCGCAGCCGGCCTTCAGTTGCCGCTCGCGCTCCTCCCAGAACGCCGCGCCCAGTTCCTCGCGCCGCTCCATCGCCACGTTCTCGCGCGCGCCGTTGAGGATGGTGCGCTCCTCCTCGTCGGCGTGGTGGGTGACGGCCTCCACCAGCCCCTCCAGCTTGGAGTCCCACTCCTCGGAGCCGACCTCCTCCACCTCGAGCAGTTCCAGCAGGGCCTGGTTGCCCTCGTCGTGCTCGTGCTCGCCGTGCTCGACCTCGTCGTCGTCGATGTTCTTGTACCGCTTCAGCGCGGGATAGACCTTGGCCTCCTCGGCCTGCGCATGGGCGATCAGCAGGTCCGCGAACTCCTTGAGCGCACCGGCCCGGTCGGCCTCGACGCTGCGCATCAGGCGGAACAGGTCCTCCATCCGCCGGTGGTCCTGGAGGATGAGGTCGACGACGTCCTTGGTTTCGGCCATGGGCGGGCACCACTTTCGTGCGAACGGTTTGAGAGTCACTACCGCCTACCCTCACCACCGGCGTTGATGGCTCCCCCTCACCCGGAAGCACGCATCACGGAACGCTGCCCGAGGGCCGGGCCGCCTCGCCGAGAGGCGCGGGCATGACGGCCGCACGGCGGGGCACAAGGGTCGGTGTACACACCACGTGATTTATGGTGATGAAGGAGACTCTCGATGCTCATGGCGCACCCCGTCGTCCTGACGAACCTGATCGAGCAGTACGAGACGCTGCGGATCCTGCACGCCGAAGACGGCAGCCTTGAGGTGCGCCGGCGCATGGACGACGTCGCCTACACCCTGTGCGTGGCGACCGGCACCCAGGACATCGACGCAGCCCTCATCGCCGCCCGCCACCGGCTGCCCGGCGCCCGCCCGCAGGACGACTCCCTGCTCACCGCCTGAGGCGTCCCCACGCCCGCCCCGCCCGCCATGAGCACCCGCGCCGACCTGCCGACCATCGCCGGCCTGGAGGAACTGACCCGGCTCGTCACCGGCCGCCGGGGCCTGTACGTGCGCTGGTCCCTGGGCCCCGCACACGACCTGCCGCACGCCCGCAGCACCGACGACCTGACCGGCCTTCGGCTGCCGGGGCTCTCGGCCAGCTCGCTGGACCTCGAAGCCTGGTGGGGCGAGCGGCCCGCGAAGATCTGGGTGGCGCGCCGGCTGTACGACTACTGCCATCTGCCCCGGCTCAAGGACCCGCGGACCCGGCCGTGGCTGCTGCACGGCCGCGAGACGGCCCGCGGCCCCGACAACGAACCCCTCGTGACGGACGTCGAACCCCTCGGCTGGATCAGCGACCGGGTCACCACCGAGGCGCGCGCCATCATCACCGAACAACCCGGCCGGTGGGGGACCCTCGCCCGCGACGCGACCCCGCGCTGACAGCGCCCGGAAACCGGCGCCGCACCCCCGCACCCCCGCACGCCCGTGCCCGCCCCGGCGCGGTGCCCGGGCAGGGAGGCCCTACCGCGGATGCGGATGGGCCACGGCCGCCTTCTGCAGCCGCACCGCCGCGAGCAGGCTCAGCCTCGGCTCCGCCTGGCGCAGGGCCTTCACCGCCGCGACGGAGGCGATGTCGCCGGTGAAGCCGACGGCGGCCAGCCGGGCGCGGACCCAGCCGGCCCGCAGCTGGGCCTCACTCGCGGCGGCGGTGGACTCGACGAGCGCGGCGGCGCGCTCCAGGCCGGGACGCTCCCGCGGTGAGGCGGTGGCCAGCGCCTGACGCAGGGCGGCCGCCACCACGTCCGCATCCCGGATGACCGGCACGACGTCGCTCTTCCCGCCCCGTCCCATGATTCCTGTCATGACGATCAGGCTGACGGCCATGTCGGTTGCCTGCCAAGCGACTTGAGGAGATTCAGAGCCGGCCGCGCGGATCCGCCGCCGGCCAGGACCGCAGGAGGACCGCCGGTAGGCTGCGGCGGTGCGCACGATCGAGGCTCTGCTGGACGAGGCGGCGGAGCTGGCGGTCCTACAGGCCTGGCGGCGGCTCGCGGACGCCGGCCTGCCCAGCCAGGCCCGCCACCGCTCACCGACCAACCGCCCGCACCTCACCCTGGCCGCCTGCCCGGAGCTGACCGCCCCGATCCGCTGGGAACTCGCCGAGGCGGCCGCCGCGCTGCCGCTGCCGGTGCGGTTCACCGGCCTGGTCCGCTTCGAACGGCCGACCTCGGTACTGGCCTGGGCGCTGGACCTCGACGTTACGCTGGCCGGCCTGCACCGCCGGGTGTGGGAGGCGGTGGCCTCGGACAGCCCGCCCCAGACCCTCAACCCCTTCCACGACCCCGCGCGCTGGAGCCCGCACATCACCCTCGGCCGCACCCGCCGCGCCGGTGCCTTCGCCGCCCGGCAGATCCCCGAACTCCTCCCCGCACCCCCGCTGTCGGCCCGCCTCGTCACCCTGCGCAGCTACGACACCGAGACCGGCGCCCTGGAGATGCTGGGGCCGCTGAAATAGACGCCCGGAGACGGTCACAGAGCGGTGCCCGTCTCCTGCGCCAAGGCGTGCAGCAGGCGGTCCTGGAACACCTCGTCGTGGACCGCGGGATGCGGCTGCCGCCGCCGGCGGTGGTACCAGTAGCCGCCGCTGGTCAGGGCCTCGGGATCGTCGCTGGCGGCGAGCCACTCCTGCGTCCGGTGACCGAGTTCGAGATCGTCCGGCGCGCCGGGGCCGCCCATCTTGGTCGGTACCCAGCCCGGATCCACGGCGTTGCTCGGTGTCCCGGGGCGCAGGCGGGCCAGGGCAGCGGCCAGGGTGGTGACGAACAGCTTGCTGTCGGCGTACGAGCCCGCGCTCCGGCCCCGCCAGTCGACCCCGGCGAGCGAGGGACGCCCAGTGAAGTGGGAGCCGCTGCTGAGGTACACCAGCCGGTGCCGGCCGCGGAGCAGGGCCGTGAGCAGGTAGGGAGCGACGACGTTGACCGGCATGACCGCCGGTCCGCTCCATACGCCGGCGTTGTGGACGACCGCGTCGAGGCCCGGCGCGTCGTTCAGTTCGGCGGCGATACGCCGTACGGCGTCACGGTCGGTGAAGTCCCCCACCACGAGGTGCGCCCCACGGTCGACCAGCGGCTGGAGGCCGGCGGCGCGCTCCTGGTTGCGGGCGTGTACCACCACCTCGTGTCCGGCGGACAGCAGCGCCTGGGCCGCGGCACGGCCGAGGCCGTCCGCGGAACCGGTCACCAGGATCCGGCTCACGACCGCACCGCCTTTCCCGGGCCGCGATCACCCGCAGGGGCGGCCGCCCGGCCGGCGAGGAGGGTGAGCCGCTCTTCGCCGGGGGAGCGGGGAGCTGGACCACCACACGGGTGGCCGCCTCGGCCCTGCCGTGGACCTGGCGATGCCCGCCCGCCAGGCGCGGCCGGCCGCAGGACCACGGGGCCGGCCGGGCAGGGGCGCGCGCCGATGGCCACCGTGCCCTCTGTCTCGTTCACCCCAGGTCTCCTGCCGTGTCGGCCGCGCGGGTTTCCCCCCGCCCGGATTATCCGCCGCAGGCGGATCAGCCCGCCCGGTGAGCAGGAAGAACTTCCCTCCGGGGCCATGCGTTCGAGGGGTCTGGAAGAATGCCGGCCGGAGCCAGGGAGCCCCGCCGTCGCTGTGACGGGTGGGACAGGGCGTGCGCCGGCATCAGGCGGCGTTCCGGGGGCAGGCAGGCATAGGCACGCCGTTATGAGATACGCGTGCGCTCTGGGTATCGGGGATGTCCACCGGGTGGGCGGGTGCGAGGGGACGGGTGTCGCGTGGAGCGTTCGGAGCAGGCGGGACGCCGGCCGCAGCCGGGCACGACGGCCGGTGACGTCTTCGCCGCCGACCGTGAGGTGGGCCGGGACCTGGCCCGGGTGGACTGGGCGGCCACGCCGCTCGGCCCGCCGCAGCAGTGGCCGCAGAGCCTGCAGACGGCCGTCAGCATCCTGCTGTCCTCACGTTTTCCCATGTGGATGGCCTGGGGCGAGGAGCTGACCTTCTTCTGCAACGCCGCCTACCGGCGCGACACCCTGGGCCGTAAGTACCCGTGGGCACTGGGACGGCCCGCCAACGAGGTGTGGGCGGAGATCTGGGGTGACATCGGCCCCCGCATCGACACCGTGCTCCGTACGGGGGAGGCCACCTGGGACGAGGGCCTGCTGCTGTTCCTGGAACGCTCCGGCTACAGCGAGGAGACGTACCACACCTTCTCCTACAGTCCGCTGCGCGACGACGCCGGCACGGTCGTCGGCATGCTGTGCGTGGTCAGCGAGGACACCGACCGGGTGATCGGCGAGCGGCGCATGGCCACCCTGCGCGACCTGGGCTCGGACCCGAGCGTGATCCGCACCGAGCAGGAGGTGCTGGCCTTCACCGACCGGCAGCTGGACCGCAACCGCAAGGACCTGCCCTTCACCCTGACCTACCTGTTCGACGAGGACAGCGCCCGGCTGTCCGGGGCGAGCGGCATCGACACCGCCCACCCGGTCGCGCCGGCCGTCCTCACCCACGACGCCCCCGACCCGGTGTGGCCCGCCGCGGCTCTGGCCAGGGGCGAGACGGCCCTGGTGCCGCTGGGCGCGGACACCCTCGCCGGCCTGCCCACGGGCGAGTGGCCCGAGCCTCCCGCACAGGCACTCGTGGTCCCGCTGCTGCAGCAGGGCAGCGCCCCGTACGGCTTCTTCGTGGCGGCGCTCAACCGCTACCGCGTGCTGGACGAGGGCTACCGGGGGTTCGTCGAACTGACCGCGGGGCACATCGCCTCGGGCATCGGCAGCGCCCGCAGCTACCAGGCGCAGCAGCGGCGCGCGGAGGAACTGGCCGAACTGGACCGGGCCAAGACCGCCTTCTTCTCCAACATCAGCCACGAGTTCCGCACCCCGCTGAGCCTGATCATGGGGCCGGCCGAGGAGCTGCGCACCCGTCTCGCCGACGCGCAGGAGCCCGTACGGCGCGAACTCGACGTCATCCTCCGCAACGGGCTGCGGCTGGGCAAGCTGGTCAACACGCTGCTGGACTTCTCCCGGATCGAGGCCGGCCGCATGCAGGCCTGCTACGAGCCGGTCGACCTGGCCGCGGTGACGGCGGAACTCGCCAGCGTCTTCCGCTCGGCGATGGAGAGGGCCCACCTCGTGTTCGACGTGGACTGCCCGCCCCTGGACGAGCCGGTGTACGTCGATCGCGGCATGTGGGAGAAGGTGGTCCTCAACCTGCTCAGCAACGCGCTGAAGTTCACCTTCGAGGGATCGGTCCGCATCGGTGTGCGCCGGGTGGGCGGCCATGCCGTCATCACCGTCGCCGACACCGGGATCGGGGTGCCCCCGGCGGAGATGCCGCGGCTGTTCGAACGCTTCCACCGCATCGCGTACGCCCGCTCCCGCTCCAACGAGGGCAGCGGCATCGGGCTGGCCCTGGTGCAGGAACTCGTCGGCCTGCACGGCGGCACGATCAACGCGCACAGCACCGAGGGCGAGGGCACCACCTTCACCATCCGGCTGGCGTTCGGCACCGCGCACCTGCCCGCCGAGTCCGTGGTGCCCGCGGGCCGCACCACCACCGGGTCCGCCACCGCCGACCCTTACGTCCAGGAGGCCCTGCGCTGGCTGCCGGGCGATCCCGGCACCCCGGCCGGCGGCACCGGCCTGGGCGCCCAGGCGAACCCCGCCGCGCCCGCCCCGGGCCCCTCCAGCACCGCCCGGGTGCTGGTGGCCGACGACAACGCCGACATGCGCGAGTACCTCACCCGCATCCTGACCGGAGCCGGATACGACGTCACCGCCGTCACCGACGGAGTCGAAGCCCTCGACTCCGCCCGCCGCGACACCCCCGACCTCGTCGTCAGCGACGTGATGATGCCCCGCCTGGACGGACTGGCCCTGCTGGCCCGACTGCGCGGCGACACCCGCACGGCCTCGGTACCCGTCCTGCTGCTGTCGGCCAGGGCCGGCCAGGAGGCGTCGATCGAGGGACTGCAGGCCGGCGCCGACGACTACCTCGTCAAACCGTTCGCCGCCGCCGAACTGCTGGCCCGCGTGCGCGCCAACGTCGAACTCGCCCGCCTGCGCACCCACCACGTGCGCTGGCGCACCGCGCTCATCGACTCCCTGCAGGAGGCGTTCTTCGTCTGCGACGA
Organism: Streptomyces sp. IBSBF 3136; assembly: GCF_036815105.1. NCBI lineage: Bacteria > Bacillati > Actinomycetota > Actinomycetes > Kitasatosporales > Streptomycetaceae > Streptomyces > Streptomyces sp. IBSBF 3136. The sequence continues at coordinate 18,252 of NZ_JAJSZC010000040.1, read as the reverse complement.
GTCCGGCGCCGTCGTGGAGATCAACACCGCCTTCACCGACATCCTCGGCTACGGCCCCGAGGACCTGCCCTACGCGCCGATCCAGCCCTGGTGGCCGAACGCCGCCACCGACCCCGAGGCCCACCACCAGGTCGACGACGCCTTCGCCGGCCTGCTGCAAAACCCCCAGGGCTCCTACACCGTCCCCGTCTGCCACCGCGACGGCCACCGGCTGTGGGTCACCGTCACCTACAACAAGGCCCAGGACCCCGACACCGGACGCCGGGTCACCGTCGGCACCTTCCGTGACGTCACCGCCGAGCACTACGCCGTCCAGCGCGACAGCGCCCTGGCCGCCCTGAGCACCGCCCTGTCCACGGCCGTCAGCCTGCCCGAGGCACTCTCCGGCGCCCTGGGCCAACTGCACACCCTGTGGCGCGCGCGGAGCGTGGTGGCCGCCCTCTTCGCCCGCGGTGACGTCCCCGTCCTCACCGCCACCGAGACCCGCCTGCGCTGGGAGGACCTGTCCGCGCGGCACCGGGAGCTGCTCGCCGGACTGCGCCGGCAGCCCACCCTCACCCCCGTCGCCGACGACACCGGCGCCGGCGTCCTGCTGGAACACCCCGACGGCCCGCTCGCCCTCTGGATCGACCTGGGCGAGCACCGGCCCTTCACCGCCGAGGACCAGCTGCTGCTCTCCCTGCTCGCCGGGCACCTCGCCCAGGGCCTGGTCCGCGCCCACCAGATCGACCAGCAGCGGGAGACCGCCATCGCGCTGCAACGCGCCATCCTGGGCCCGGCCCAGCTCCCCGACGGCTTCGCCGTGCGCTACGAGCCCGCCACCCGCCCGCTGGAAGTGGGCGGCGACTGGTACGACACCGTCGCCCTGCCCGACGGACGGATCGGCATCGTGGTCGGCGACTGCGTCGGACGGGGCCTGGAGGCGGCCAGCGTCATGGGGCAACTGCGCAGCGCCTGCCGCGCCCTGATGCTGCAGGACCCGAGCCCGGCGCGGACCCTGATGGCCCTGGACCAGTTCGCCGCGAGCGTCCCCGGCGCGCTGTGCACCACCGTCTTCTGCGGTGTCCTCGAACCCGGCACCGGAGAGCTGACCTACTCCAGCGCCGGACACCCGCCGGGCATCCTCGCCCACCCGGACGGCACCATCCGGCTGCTGGAAGAGGGACGCTCGCTGCCGCTGGCCGTACGGCCGGGCCTCGAGCGCCCGCAGACCTCGTGCACCCTGCCCGCACGGGCCACGCTGCTGCTGTACACCGACGGGCTCGTGGAACGCCGCCGCCGCCCGCTCAGCGAAGGGATCAGCCAGGCCGGCGACGCCGTGCACGACGGCCGTGACGTGCCCGTCGACGACCTCGCCACCGAGGTCATGTCCCGGCTCGCGCCGGCCGGCGGCTACGACGACGACGTGGCGCTGCTGCTCTACCGCCACCCGGCCCCGCTGGACGTCTCCTTCCCCGCCGAGTCCGCCCAGCTCGCCCCCGTGCGCAAGGCACTGCGCAGCTGGCTCGCGCAGTGCGACCTGCTCCCCGGCGACGTGCAGAACGTCCTCGTCGCCGCGGGCGAGGCGTGCGCCAACGCCATCGAGCACGGCCACCGCGACGCCCCCGGACAAGCCGTGCGGCTGCGGGCCGAAGTCCGGGTGGACCGCCTGCGCCTGACGGTCGCCGACAGCGGCCTGTGGAAGGACCCCCAGCCCGAGCGCAACGCCCACCGCGGCCGGGGGGTGGCCCTGATGCGGGCCATGATGCAGCAGGTCACCATCACCCCCGGCCCGTCCGGCACCACCGTCGACATGCAGATGAGGATCGCCTGATGACCACCCCGCTCACCCTCACCTCCGGCCGGCACCCGGACGGCACCGACCGCCTCACGGCCAGCGGTGAGATCGACATGAGCAACGCCGGCTGCCTCGCCCAGGCCCTCGACGGCCACCCCGGCCCCCTCGTCCTCGACCTGACCGCGGTGGAGTACCTCGACAGCGCGGGCCTGAGCGTGCTCTTCGCCCACGCCGACCGGCTGGAGCTCATCGTCACCCCTCTGCTGGAGCCCGTCCTCGCGGTCTCGGGCCTCACCGACATCGTCACCGTCCGCGGCCCCGGCCCCGACCACCGGCCCCACTCGTGAACCACCCCCAGCCCCGCACGCCAGGAGCGATGACCGACGTGAGCGACATCCTCGACCTGACCGTCCACCACCCCGGCGAGGGCACGGCCGTCGTCGCCGTCACCGGGGACCTGGACCTGCACACCGCGCCCATCCTGCAGGCGCGGGCCCTGTCCGTCGTCGGAGAAGAGGTCCCGCACCTCGTTTTGGACCTGACCCATGTCGACTACGTCGACTCCACCGGCCTGAGCACCCTCATCACGCTCCTGTACGCGACGCAGGAAGTGGGCGGCTGGCTCCGCCTCGCCGAGATCCCCGGCCGCCTCATGCGGATGGTGACCCTGACCGGCATCTCCCAACTGCTGCCCGTCTACGACACCGTCGCCGACGCGCTCGCCGACCGCACCCAAGCCACCCCCGAAGGCAGCCCCGAAGGCAGCCCCGAGGGCACGCCCGAAAACACGCCCGGAACCACCGGCCTGCCCGACTGACAGCACGTCACACCACCGACGGGGGCCCAGGGGCAGAGAGGCAGAGGGGCCGGGGGGCCGGGCGGCAGGGCCTGTTCAGGTCCCCTTCGAACCGGTCATCTAGGCTGGCGCGGTGACTGATGAGCGGGAGCGGGCGCAGCCATCGGGGGTGTGGGCCACGGCGGTGGGCGTGGCCAGGGTGCGGGCGCTGGAGACCGAGCGGGAGAACCCGCTGTTCCGCGACCCACTGGCACAGGCGTTCGCCGCTGCCGGCGGCCTGTGGCCCTCCTCGTCGCCGCTGCCCGAGGGCGACGAGGCCGCGCGCCGCCGCCGGCTGGGGATCGCGCTCTCCATCGTCATCAGGACGAAGTTCCTCGACGACCTGCTGCGGCAGGCCTGCGCGTCGGGGGTCCGGCAGGTCGTGCTGCTCGGCGCCGGCATGGACAGCCGGGCCTTCCGCATGGACTGGCCCGAGGGCACCCGGCTGTTCGAGGTCGACACCGCCGCACCACTGGACTTCAAGGCTTCGGTGCTGCGCCAAGAGCGGGCCGTCGCACGCTGCGAGCGGATCACCGTCGCGGTGGATCTGCGGGAGGACTGGCCGGGCGCGCTGGCCGCCGCAGGGCACGACCCGGCCGCGCCGACCGTGTGGATCGCCGAAGGACTGCTGATCTACCTGCCCCAGGACGCGGTGGAACTGCTGCTGGCCCGGATCAGCGCGCGCTCGGCGCCCGGCAGCCGGATGGGGCTGACCCTGGGCTCGCGCGGCGTGATCGAGCGCTTCGGCGCCGACGCGGTGGCGGGATCGGCGGCGTCCCTGTGGCTCTCGGAGATGCCCGAGGACCCGGTGGGCTGGCTGGCCGGACACGGCTGGGAGGCCGACCCCCACACCCTGCGCGAGCGCGCCGCCGCCTACGGCCGCCCGATCAGCACCCCGCCGCAGAGCGAGGAACGGCCCGGCTCACTGATCGAGGCGGTCCGCCGCTAGAGCGCGGTCCCGGACCCCTCAGCAGGTGCTCAGCCGAGAGCGGCCCCCGTCCGCCGCGGTGTGCGGCCGCTCGCGCGCGTAGCGGCGGGCCAGGGCGTGGAAGGCTTCCTTCGGCTCCCAGTGCCAGCCGGAAGCGGGGTCGAACGGGCGGTCCTGGACGGTCTTGGTGATCGAGTAGCTCGCCAGGTCCAGGTCGTGCAGCGGGTCGCCGGGGCGGTGCGGGGCGTCGGGCGTCACGAACTCGAACGCCATCGCCGCGTACAGGCCCAACGACGAGAAGACGTCGAGGAGTTGCGTCAGGTACGCGGCCTGGGTGCGCTCGCTGCGGACCAGGTGGCCCTTGATCTCCTCAGGGTTCTTGTCGTGGTCGACCACGTCCCAGCCCATGCCGGCGGTCCGGGGCGCGCCGACGTAGGCACAGGTGCCGAACTCGGTGACGGCCAGCGGCTTGCCCCACCGCAGATACCGGCTCAACTCCCGTGCGTAGTCGGCCCGGTGAGGAAAGCAGGAGTAGTAGTCGATGCCGACGATGTCGAACAGCCGCCAGTCGACCTCGTCGTCCTGGGCCGCGGCATAGCTCAGCCGGCCGTGGAACACGCGACGGCCGACCGCGGCGGCCTTCGCCGTGAACCGGCCGAGGCGACGCTGCATCGCGACGGGGTCCACCTGGCCCTGCTGGAGGTTGCGGATCCGTTCGAAGACGTCGGCGCCGGGCACGATGCCCGGCACGAACAACCAGAACTCGCAGCCCACGCTCAGCTCCACGGCCGCCCCCTGCCGGCGCAGCCGCTCCGCGAACCGGCCGGTCTCGGCGAGGTGTTCGAGGATGTCCCGCTCGGGCACATCACCGAGGGTCGGCTGGAGCCAGACGCGCAGACCCCGTTCCGCGGCCTCGGCGGCCGTCGCCGTCAGCCGTTCGACGCCGTCGCCGGTGACGTCCACGGTGTCGGCGTGCAGCCGGTCGCGGATCACCCCAAGGTCCCGCCGCATCCGGGCCGTACTGAACGCCGTGCCCGGCGTCTCGCCCTCACCGACGGTGTAGACGACCCCGCGGTGCCGCAGCCCGGGCCGCGCCGCCACCGCCCGGGCGGCACCCGCCGCAAGCACGCCCGCGCCGGCCACCCCGGCGCCGGCCATCCCGGCGAGGAACCGGGCCCGCGTGAGTCCCCGACCCGTCTGCCCACGATCATCAGGTTTCTGCATACGGCCACCGTGGCGGGCCCCGCCCGCCGGCGCCGTCCGCCAACGGTCTACGGCACAGGGCCCGACGGTCTACGATCCACCGTCCCGAAGGCGGCGACCGGGCGGCGAAAGCCGGAGGACTCGCGCAGCCGAGCGTCGTGAGGACCCGGGAGACGCGACCCGCGAGCCCAGGTTCGGCATGGTTAGCCCAACAAGATGGTCGTACAGGCGTGTCTGTCCTGCTTTCCGGCGTGTGCGGCGCACCATGAGCGAGGCACCCCACCCGGGTGGCCAAGTCTCCCCACGCCGTACGCAGTTCGTCACAGAAAGCAGGTCAGCCATGCGCGCCGGACGCCGCTTCAGTCCGCTTACCCGCTCCACAGGCGTGTGGGCCGCCGGCCTCACGGTCCTGCCGGCTCTGTTCGCCCTGGGCGCGGTCACGCCCGCCGCGGCGGCCGTGCCGGCTCACCACAAGGCCCAGCAGCATGTCCGCTACGTGCAGGTGTCCAACACCCAGACGTGCAACCCCGACGGCCTGTGCACCATCACCGCCACCTGCCCCTCCGGGACGGTGGTCACGGGCGGCGGCGTCTCGGAGACACCCCTGGTCAGCAGCGGCGTGTACCTCATGGAGACCGAGCCCACCAGCAACCGCACCTGGCGAGGCACCCTCCGCAACGCCAGCCAGTTCCCCGTCCAGGTCACCGTCACGGCCGTCTGCGCCCGCATCCCCGGCGTCTGACCCGGCCCGTCGCCCTGCCCGAAGTCCGCGTCGAGGAACCGACGCGGACTTCGGGCTGTGACGGGCGGGCCCCACCTCACGGTCGGGGCGCCGACCGGCACCACCGGGCACTTCCTCACCTTCCGGGCTCCCGAGAGCCGCAGGCACTGGCGGCGTGCTTCGGGGTACATGCTGGGGGTGCGCGGCGGCCGGCACCGTTCAGGTGCACCAGGCGGCCGTGGCACTGTCCGTGCGGGAACGACCGGAAGGCCAGGTGGTATGGCGCGTACGCGGGCAGAGGCGAGTACCCGGCATCCTCGGCACGAGCGAAGGGGAGAGGCGCGGCTGCCGGCGGTGGTCGCCACGCTCGCCGCGATCGCCCTGTACCTGGTGCTGCCGCAACGGCTGCTGATCGCCCCCCGTTACGTGCTGCCCGCCCTGGAATGCCTGCTGCTCATCCCGCTCATCGCCATCAACCCCAAACGGCTGACCCGGCAGACGAAAACCTTCCGGGTGCTGTCATTGACGCTCGTCGGGGTCATCGCGGTCAGCAACCTCGTGGCGCTGGCCATCCTGATCCATGAACTGGTGTACGCCGGGGTGAAGGACGGCCGGTCCCTGCTGGTGGCCGCGCTGCAGGTCTGGCTCACCAACATCATCGTCTTCGGGCTGGCCTACTGGGAGCTGGACCGGGGTGGTCCGGTCAGCCGCACCCAGGCGCCCCGTTCCGCCCTGCCCCTGGCGGACTTCCGTTTCTCCCAGGACGAGAACGACGACGCCGTCCAGGAAGTCGCCGACGGCGCCAGCGCGACCTCGGACTGGGTCCCCACGCTGGTGGACTACCTGTACGTGTCCACCACCAACTCCACGGCCTTCAGCCCGACCGACACCATGCCGCTGTCGACCCGCGCCAAGGCCCTGATGGCCGTCCAGAGCGTCTCCGCGCTCCTGACCTCGCTCCTCGTGATCGCGCGGGCCGTCAGCATCCTGCACTGACAACCCCCGCCCCGACGACCCCGGTGCGGCCGGGCGAAGTGGCCGCCACGCGGGCCGCCACGCGTACATTCACCGCACATGGACCGTACGGACCCCGGCGCGGCGGGACTCGACGTCCGGGCGCGGGGGAGGGATCCCTTTGGCGCCGTGTTGCTCCGCGATGCCCGATGAGGACACTGAGAGAAAGGGTGAGGGAGGTGCTGTGTGGCCGCCACGCGGTATCGGGCGGCGGGTGCTCCTGGCGGCGTTCGCGCTCCTGGCGCTGCTCGCCTGTGGCGTCGGCGGGTACGCGCTGTTCGGGTTCTCCCTGCCGGAGGCCGTCTACATGACGGTGATGACGCTGACCACGGAGGGGTTCTCCGGCGCGGACCGGCTCACCGAGGGCGGCAAGCTCTTCACCGCCGCGCTGGCGGTGGTGGGGGTCGCGGTCTTCGTCGCCGCCCTGGGTCTGATCGGAACGGCCTTGGTGGAGGGACGCTTCGGGCCTGCGGGAAGGAAGCGGCGCATGCAACATCGCATCGACGCGCTGCGCGAGCATTTCATCGTCTGCGCCTACGGGCGGGTCGGCCAGGCCGTGGCCCGCGAATTCGAAGCCGAAGGCATCCCCTTCGTGGTGATCGAGAGCAAGGCCGCGCTGGAAGAGAGGCTGCAGCGTGAGCGTGTGCCCTACCTGATCGGCAACGCGGCCTCCGAGCAGGTACTGCGCCGCGCGGGCATCGAGCACGCACGCGGCCTGGTCTGCGCGGTCGACTCCGACGCCGAGAACGTCTACATCACCCTGATCGCCCACTCCCTCAATCCCGCTCTCGCCATCGTCTCCCGCGCCTCCGAGGCGGCGTCGGCCGAACGCCTCACCCACGCCGGCGCGAGCAGCGTGGTCTCTCCCTACACCACCAGCGGCCGGCGTATGGCCCTGCTGGCGGTCCGCCCCCACGTGGTGGACTTCCTCGAGTTCACCCGGCCCGGCAGCTCCGACTTCCGGATCGAGGAGATCCGCATCGACGCCGACTCCCGGCTTCTGGGACGCCCCTTGCGACAGGCGTGCGGCGGAGCGCTCCCCCTGCTGATCCGCCGCGCCGACGGCGCCCTGGAGCCCAACCCTGATCCCGACACCGCGGTGCAGGCCGGTGACACCATGATCGTGTTCGGCGACCCCGGCGCTCTGCGCCCCATCGAGGACGACTAGGCCAAAGGGCGTGGTCGTCCTCGTCCGGCACGCTGGGCGTCCGTTCGCCGGCCCGGCGGGACGGCAGCGCAGGGCCGAGGGCCCAAGGGCGAGGATGCGAGGATGGCTCGTATGGATGTACGCGCCAGGAACCATGTGATGGTGACGGGCCGGGCGAACGGGCCGGTGGTGATGCTCGCGCACGGGTTCGGCTGCGACCAGAACATGTGGCGTCTGGTGGTGCCGGCCTTGGAACACGACTTCCAGGTGGTCCTCTTCGACCACGTGGGGGCGGGCCGCTCGGATCTGTCGGCCTGGAGCGAGGAACGCTACGCCGGCCTCGACGGCTATGCGCAGGACGTGCTGGAGATCTGCCGTGAGCTGGACCTGGGCCCGGTGATCTTCGTGGGGCACTCGGTGAGCGCCATGATGGGCGTGCTGGCCGCCGCCCGGGAGCCCGAGCGCTTCGCCGGCCTGGTGCTGCTCACCCCCTCGCCGTGCTACATCGACGATCCCGCCACCGGCTACCGGGGCGGGTTCAGCGCCGAGGACATCGACGAGCTGCTTCACTCGCTGGAGTCGAACTACCTGGGCTGGTCGGCGTCGATGGCCCCGGTGATCATGGGCAACCCGGAGCGGCCGGAACTGGGGCAGGAGCTGACCAACAGCTTCTGCCGCACCGACCCGCAGATCGCCCGCGTCTTCGCCCGGGCCACGTTCCTGTCCGACAACCGCGCCGACCTCGACGCGGTCACCGTCCCCACCCTGATCGCCCAGTGCTCCCACGATGCGATCGCCCCGCCGGAGGTGGGTGGTTTCGTCCACGCCCGGATCAAGGGCAGCGAACTGCTCACCCTGCCCGCGACCGGGCACTGCCCGCAGCTGAGCGCGCCCGAGGCGACCGGCGCGGCGATCGCCTCGTTCGCCGCCAGGACCGCCCGGTGATGGGCGTGGATGACGACGGACACGACCACGAAACAGGCTCCGCCGGCAACCAGGCGTCGTTCTCCGCGCTGCTGGAGGACAGCGCCGAGGACCTGTACGAGAACGCGCCCTGCGGCTATCTGTCCACGCGGCTGGACGGGCAGATAGCCAAGGTCAACAAGACGCTGCTGGAGTGGCTCGGCTACCGCCGGGAAGACCTGGTCGGGCAAAAGCGGTTCTCCGACCTGCTCACCGTCGGCGGCAAGCTTTACCACGAAACCCATTTCGCGCCGCTGCTGTCCATGCAGGGCGCCGTCGGCGGCATCGCGCTGGAGCTCAGGGCCGCCGACGGCGCCCGCCTGCCGGTCCTGGTCACCTCCACCGTCAAGACCAGCGAGGACGGGCAGCCGCTGCTGATCCGCACCACCATCATCGACGCCCGCGACCGGCGCGCCTACGAGACGGAACTGCTGCGCGCTCGTCAGGAAGCCGACCGCGAACGCGACCGTCTCAAGGTCCTCGCGGCCACGCTGCAGCGCACCCTGCTGCCCCCGGTCCTGGACGACGTACCCGGGCTGGATGTCGCCGCCCACTACCACATCGCCTCGATCGACGAGGTCGGCGGCGACTTCTACGACCTGTTCCCCCTCGCCCACGGCACCTGGGGCCTGTTTTTGGGCGACGTGTGCGGCAAGGGCGCCGCCGCGGCCGCCGTCACCTCCCTGGCCCGCTATACCCTGCGCGCCGCCGCCGTCTACGATCCCGACCCCGCCGCCGTGCTCGGCAACCTCAACACCGTCCTGAACCACGAGTACAACGGCACCGACCCCCGGTTCTGCACCGTGATCTTCGGCCTGCTCACCCCCGCCGGCGACGAGGGAGCCTTCCAGATCACCCTGGCCAGCGGCGGCCATCCGCCGGCCATCCTGATGCGTGCCGACGGCAGCGCCGACTACCTGCCCACGCCCGACGGCCAGCTCATCGGCGTCCTGCCGAACGCCCACATCGCCACCACCACCATCCGCCTCGACCCGGGCGACACCCTGCTGCTCTACACCGACGGCCTCACCGAAGCCCGCACCGACCAATCCGGCGGACGCTACAGCGACGAAGCACTTCTGGGCTTCGCACGCTCACTGGCCCCCACCACCGCCTCGGACACGATCCAGGCCCTGAGCGACCTGCTCGACGTCCTCGCCGGCGGTCTGGACGACGACACCGCCGTCCTGGCCATCAACGTGCCCCGACCCTGCGACGAAGAGCAGCAGTGAACCCCCTGACGCTGAGCATCCGCACCGCCCCCCACGGGCCCGTCATCGAACTGGCCGGCGACCTCGACCACCACAGCGCCCCTCAGGTCCGCGACGCCCTGCCGGGCCTGGACCTGCACACGGGCCAGCAGCTCATCGTCGACCTGGGCGCTCTCACCTGCTGCGACTCCAGCGGCATCACCGTGCTGATCGCAGCCCGCAACCACGCCCTCCAGGCGGGCGCAGACATCGCCCTGGCCGCCGTCCCCGACCGCGTCCGGCGCATCCTCCGCGTCGTCGGCCTGGAACAGGTCTTCGCCACCCACCCCACCGTCCACGAGGCGGCAGCCGCCTGGGCGGCACCCGCCTGATCGAGCTCCGCTCGTCTCCGCATCAGGCGGAGCACCCCCTCTTCACCCTGGTGGGCGCGCCCCCTCGCCCGGGCGCATCACCCGTACCGGCCGCGGGGGGGGGGGGGGACCCCTGCGTCATTCCTCTCTCCTGCGCGGGGCCCGGTCGTCCTGCCGGTCGTCCTGCCGCTCCCGGCCCTCGCCGCGGGCCTGGTTGAAGGCGTCGGAGATGGTCTCCGCAGCGCCGGAGAGTGCTCCCTTGGCCTTGCCGGTGCCGGACTCGGACAGCTGTCCGCCGTCGGACCGGGTGAGCTGTCCGGTGAGCTCCGTCAGCCCGGCCGGCTTGTGGGGCCCGGCTTCCAGGTCGAGGCGGTTGCAGGCCTCGGCGAAGCGGAGGTAGGTGTCGACGCTGGCGACCACGACCCGGATGTCGATCTTGAGTATCTCGATCCCCACCAGGGAGACCCTCACGAACGCGTCGATCACCAGTCCGCGGTCGAGGACGAGCTCCAGGACGTCGTAGAGGCCGCTGGAGCCGCCCCCGCCTCCCTGCTGCGTGGTCATGGTCATCGCGGACCATCCCCTTTGTCTTTCCGTCCGTGGTCCCCGTCGGCCCACCCTGCAGCAAGGCCGCCGCCTTGGTGCGTCCCCCGCTGCGGCGCAGGCCTTCGCCTGCGAGTAGCCCCCACCACCCGAGGCGAAACGCCGGTGCGGGACCGGCGCCTGGGCCGCCCTGAGCGGCCGGGCGCCCGCCCCCCGGGCGCAGAGCGGGCGCACTCGCAGCGCTGCTGTCAGCCGGCGTTCCTCACCGGGTGCAGGGAGCCGCTGAGGGTGCCCTCCTGCTGCTCGTAGTGGGAGAGGGCGAGGCCGAGGCCGATGAACGTCGGCGCCCATTCGCCGACGAAGATGCCCCACCGGTCGGCGCGTTCGATCCCGGCCTTCTCGGCCTTGAGGCTGGCGCACCAGGAGGCGAAGCTCAGGCCGATCGAGGCCAGGCCGGCGATGTAGGCGTGCTCGCTGCGGATGCCCGCGTCGTGCATCTTCTTGATCACCATGGGACGGTCTCCGTTCTGTAGCGGCCCGGGAGGGGCCCCTGTCCGAGTAACCATTCCCTTTTCACACCATTCACCCCATAAGTGAACTCTCGCATCAGGTGACCAGTCCGGCCGGCAGCAGCCGGGTCACCGGGGGACCGGCGGTAATCTGTGCGCGCACTGCATCCAGGACCGGCTCGCCGGGAATCGGGGTGGTGGGAGGTGCCTGTGCTGGATGGTGAGGGCTTGGGTCTGGATGAGGTGCTGCGCGCGGCGGAGGACGCCGCGCCGGTGGAGTCGGTCGACGTGGTGGCCCGGAACCTGGAGAAGCGGTTCTCGGCGAGCGAGGTGTCGTTCTGGCTGGTGGACGTGGTCGGGCAGGAAGCCGTCCGGCTGCCCAGAGCCGGCACGGCCGCGGAGAGGCGCGGTGAGACCCGAAGACGGGAACTGGCGGGCAGCGTCCACGACCGGGTGCTGCGTTCCCAGCGTCTGCACCAGGAGCCGGACGAGGAGGGGGGCTTCCGGTTGGTGGCCCCGGTGACCAACCGCGGCGACTGCGTCGGCGTCCTGGACATGGTCGTACCCGAAGTGGACGACGCGGTGCGGGACGGGGTGGTGCAGGCCGCGCACGCGCTGGCCTACATCGTGGTCACCGACCGCCGTTTCACCGATCTCTACCACTGGGGCCGGCGCACGACCACGATGAGCCTGGCCGCGGAGATCCAGCACCAGCTGCTGCCCTCGGCGTCCTGCTGCGAGGCCGCGCAGTTCACCCTGGTCGGGGGTCTGGTCCCGGCCGACGACATCGGCGGCGACACCTACGACTACGCCCTCGACCAGGACGCCCTCTACCTGTCGATCACTGACGCGATGGGACACGACACGGCCTCCGCGCTGCTGGCCACCCTGACCGTGAACGCCCTGCGCGGCGCCCGCCGTGCCGGGCGCAGCCTGCTCGAGCAGGCTCACGCCGCCCACCAGGCGATCACCCGCCACGGCCGCGGCATGACCACCGGCCAGCTGCTGCGCGTCCACCTGGAGACCGGCACCTGCGAACTGGTCAATGCCGGCCACCCCTGGCCGCTGCGCCTGCGCGACAAGAAGGTGGAGGAACTGACCCTCACGGTGAACCTGCCGTTCGGAGTGCCCGCCCCTGTCGCCTACCAGGTGCAGCGCCTGCAGTTGGAACCCGGCGACCGTCTGGTCCTGGTCACCGACGGCATGCGGGAACGCGCGGCCGCCGCCGTCGACCTTCCCGCCCTGATCCGCGCCACCCGTGACGAACACCCCCGGGAAGTGGTCCGGGCCATGACCGCGGCGGTCCACGAGGCCTGCCGAGGCTCCCTGCCCGACGATGCCACCACCATGGTCCTCGACTGGCACGGCAGCCGTACGGGACAGCGCCACCTCGAAGGCGGCTGAGAACACCGACCGGATCGAACCGGTGGCCTACGCCTTTCACCTGCGCGCCCCTGGGCTGTCCGTGGCTCGGGGGCGCGGTCGTGCTGAGGTGAGAACAGGCCCTAGCCCTGCTTGATCGCGGAGATGTCGAACTCCAGGACGACCTTGTCGCCGACCAGGACGCCGCCGCCTTCCAGGGCCGCGTTCCAGGTCACGCCGAACTCCTTGCGGGAGATGGTCACCGAGCCCTCCAGGCCGACGCGCAGGTTGCCGTAGGGGTCGACGGCGTTGCCGGTGTACTCGAAGTCGATGGTGACCGGCTTGCTGGTGTCCTTGACGGTGAGGTCGCCGGTGACCCGGTATTCGGTGTCGGACTTCTGCTCGACCTTGGTGCTGCGGAAAGTGATGTCGGGGAAGTTCGGCGCGTCCAGAAAGTCATTGGTGCGCAGGTGCTGGTCGCGCTGCTCGACGCCGGTGTCGATGCTCTGCGCCTTGATCACCACCTGGCCGGCGGACCTGGCCGGGTCGGCGCCGTCCAGGTGCGCGGTGCCCTCGAACTCGTGGAAGGCGCCGCGCACCTTGGTGACCATGGCGTGGCGGGCGACGAAACCGATCCGGGTATGGGCCGGGTCGAGGACGTAGTCCCCGGTGAGCTCGGGGAGCGAGACGGTCATGGTGAGGTGCCTCCGTAGGGTCGGGACTGTTCCCGAATCACGCTAGGGGGCCGACGACTCCCGGCCCTGCCGGGCGCGCGTGGCCGCAGAGAACTGCACCCTGACCGGTGACTCCGCAGGAGCGGTCCTGCGACTCGGGCCGCTGCTGGTGGCCGCACCGGTGATCACTGTGCGTCGGCCGGGCCGGGCCAGATCGGATGAAGCCGTCGAGAGCCGACGGTTGCCGTCGCTCAGCGCGATGACGCCGCGTCAGGTCGCTGCAGTCCCTGGAGGAGGAGAGCGATCAGGCGTCGGGGGTCGTAACGGGGGTCGTCGTCGCGTCCGATGCAGAGGTTGCCGATGCCGCGCATCAGCTCGTACGGCTGCGTACCGGGCCTGATGTCGCCGGCCTCGACCGCGGCGTCGAGCAGTTGGGCGCAGACGGGCAGCAGGCGGTCGATGAAGTAGGCGTGCAGCGCGGCGAAGCGGTCGTTGTCGGACTGCAGGGCGTCGGCGAGTCCGTGTTTGGTGACGAGGAAGTCGACGAAGAGGTCGATCCACTGACGCAATGCGTCGAGCGGGGAGCCGGCACTGGCCAGCAGGTTCGGGCCGGCTTCGGCGCATGCCTCGATCTGGTGGCGGTAGACGGCTGTGACGAGGTCCGCCCGGGTCGGGAAGTGGCGGTAGATCGTGGCCATCCCGACGCCCGCCCGGGCCGCGATCTGGCGGATCGGCGCGTCGACGCCGGAGGCGACGAACACCTCGGCGGCGGCATCGAGCACCGTCTGCCGGTTGCGCTGGGCGTCGGCCCGCTTGCTTCGTGACGGCGACTGCCCAGCAGGGCTGTCGGTGGTCATCGCGTACTCCTCCACGCCGATTGACAAAGCGGAGCAGCGCTCCGGATACTAAATGGAACGGCGCTCCGCTTCAGCTTAGCCGAGCGGGACGCCCCTGACCGCCTTTGTCCTTGACCGCCTTTGTCCGTCACGGTCGCAGGAGACCAGCGGGCGGCAGGTGCCACCGAAAGGGAACCCACATCGTGAGCACATCCCCCACCACCCACGCCGACGCCCTGGCCGCGCCCGCCCCGGTGTTGTCCTTCAGCCCCGTGGTCCTCCCCGTGCCCGGACGTCCCGTGGACCTCCAGGTCCGCGTCTCTGTACCCGCGACGGGAACCGGCCTCCCCGTCATCCTCCTCTCCCACGGTCACGGTCCCTCGAACAACCTCTCCTCGCTCAACGGCTATGCGCCGCTCGCCGACTTCTGGGCCGCCCACGGATTCGCCGTCATCCAGCCCACCCACCTCACCTCCAGGACGCTGAGCCACCTGGTCGCCGACGCACCCGGCGCCCCCGACTTCTGGCGATCCCGCGCCGAAGACATGACCCACATCCTCGACCGGCTCGACCTCATCGAGCGCACCGTGCCGCAGCTCGCGGGACGGATCGACCCCGCCAAGGTCGCCCTCGCCGGCCACTCGCTCGGCGGCTTCACCGCCGCTCTCCTGCTGGGCGCCGGGCTCAACGACCCCGACACCGGGAACGTGGTGCACCTCGTCGAGCCCCGGATCAAGGCCGGCGTACTGCTTGCCGCGCCCGGCAGGGGCGGCGACGCCCTCAACGGGCCCATGGCCGAGCAGTGGCCGATCATCGGCGCCCTCGACTTCTCCACCATGACCGCACCGGCGCTGGTCGTCGCCGGCGACAAGGACGACTCCCGGCACTTCACGGACATGGGACCGGACTGGCACGCCGACCCCTACACCCTCGCCCCCGGACCCAAGACCCTGCTCACGCTGTTCGACGCGGAGCACGGACTTGGCGGGATCGCCGGGTACGACGCCGCCGAGACCACTGACGAGAACCCCGAGCGAGTCGCCGCCCTCGCCCGGCTCACCGCGGCCTACCTCCACACCCGGCTTCACCCCGGCGCCCCCACCTGGCAGGCCGCGTGCGAGGCACTGACGACCGGCCCCAACCCGATAGGACGAGTCGAATCCAAGTAACCCCCGGCACGTATGCGGCCGCCGCGGCGTTGCCCGGGCTGCCGCACTGTTCGTCCACCGGCCGGCGGCCTGAGTCAGTCGAAGAGGGCGACGATGCCGTTCACCCAGACCGCGAGGAACACAAGGGCCGCCGCCAGACAGCCGGCGCCCGCCAGCACACCGCCGACCGTCCACGGCTCGCAGGGCGCCTCGCGTTCCTCTTCCACGGCGTCCCGGTAGGAGGCGGGGTCGTCCCGGTCGGCAGGGTGTCCCAATTCCTCGGCACAGGCGGTTCGCACCGAGGTCAGCTGCTCCTGTGCGAAGGCGGTGGCTGCGTTCGCCTCGGGGCCGTGCCAGGCCAGTGCCTTCATCCGCCGTCCGGGAGTTCCGTACCGCGCCTCGAAAGCGGCGGTCTCCTCGGCGCTCCGGTCATCTTCGAGGTACATCCAGCGCCCAGCCTCGGCGCTGTCGCCGTAGAGCCGGTACACCTCGGCCAGACGACGGCGGAGCGTCAGGTCGTGCGGGAAGGACGAGATGAGCCCGCGCAGCCGCTGGCGCGCGACGGGAACCCGGCCGGCGGCCAGGTCCGCATCGGCGCGGGCAAGGGTCTCTCTCAGGGGCATGAACGCATGATCAGGTACAGCATCGACCTGCGGCGACCAGATTTCGGCGCTCGATCGAAGCAGGCGGACGTGGCGACTTCGTGCGCCGCATCCGCGACGACGGTCACGCCGGCCGGCCTATCCACGGACAAGTGAGCCTGTGCTGGGTGATGGAGGAGCGCGGCGCTTCTTTCGCGACAGGCCCTACCGCTCCCGCAGGCAGTAGTCGCCGAGAACGGGCTCCAGCATGCCGAAGGCGGTGCCGGCCAGCTCGGTGATCTCCTCACGCAGCCGCGCCGCCGGGACCGCGGCGCGGCACAGGGCCCGTACCCGGCGGCACAGCACCCGGTGGGCGCCCGCGAGTTGAGCCGCGCTCACGTGCGGCACGGGATCCTCCGCACCGGTCCGTGCCGCGTCCGCCAGGGCCGCGGCGAGCGCCGCCTCGCGCTGCTCGTCCATCTCCCGCTCGCGGGCGCGCAGCCGCGGGCTGTCGTGCACGAGCCGGGCGAAGCCGGGCGTGCAGCGCCCGTTGACCGGGTGCGGCCGGTCGAGCGAGGAGACGAAGACACGGTGCAGGGCGTGCAGCGCGGACTCTCCCACGGCGCGTTCGCGCACCACCCGGGCGAGGCTGTCCACGACGCCCTCGTGGGCGTCGAAGACGAGGTCCTCCTTGAGCGGGAAGTAGTTGCTGACCGTCATCTTCGAGACGTCGGCGGCTTCGGCGATCTCGGTGATCGTCACGTTCTCGAAGCCGCGCTCGATGAACATCAGCGTCGCGACATGGGCCAGCCGTTCGCGGGTCTCACGCTTCTTGCGCCCTCGCCGGCCCTCTTCCGGGGCGGCCGCCTGGGTCGTCTGCACCTCGGTCATGCGCCCCATCCTACCCGTTCGATTTGCCCGTCATAGATATTGCATTGACAAAAGATTTGGTGCGACCTAAGTTTGCGTCGTCCGTAACACCACCACCGCCCCGGAGGCCTCTTGGACCCCACGGTCGCCCGCCGCGACACCCCATCCCATTTACGGCCGGAGCGCCTGGACCCGGCCCTGGTCCGGCTCGGCTCGGTGCTGGTCCTGGGCGCCGTCCTCGTCCAGCTCGACGCGACGATCGTCAACGTCGGCCTCGGCCCGATGGCCGACGCCCTGGACACCTCCATGGCGACCGTGCAGTGGGTGAGCGCCGGATACCTGCTCACCGTCGCCTTCGTGGCCCCGCTCTCGGGCTGGCTGCACAAGAGGTACGGCGGCAAGCGCGTCTGGCTCGCCTCGGTCGCCCTGTTCCTCGCCGCCTCCATACTCAGCGGCCTGGCCTGGTCCGGCGGCTCGCTCATCGCCTTCCGGCTGCTCCAGGGCGTCGGCGGCGGGCTGATGCAGCCCGTCGGCCAGTCCCTGGTCGCCCGGCACGCGGGCCCGCAGCGCATCGGACGGCTGGTCGGCATCATCACCGTGCCGGTCTCCGTCGCCCCGATCCTCGGCCCCGTCCTCGGCGGCGTCCTCGTCCAATGGGCGGGCTGGCGCTGGCTGTTCCTCGTCAACGTCCCCGTCGGGCTGATCGCGCTGGCCCTCGCGGCCCGCATCGTCCCGTCCGACACCGGCGAACGCGACACCACCGTACGCCCCGACGGCATCGGCCTGGCCCTGCTGCCCACCGGACTCGCCGCCCTCGTCTACGGCCTGGCCCGGTACGGGCAGGGCGACGGCGAGGACCTCACCCAGGGCCTGGCCCTCGCCGTCGGCGCCGCCTTCCTGGCCGGCTACACCGTGCACGCCCTGCGCACCAGCCGTACCCCGCTGCTCGACCTCAGGCTGTTCGCGGGCCGCGGCTTCACCCTGGCCGGCATCAACACCTTCCTGCTGGGCGCCGCCCTGTACGCGTCGATGATGCTGCTGCCGCTGTACTTCATGCAGGTCGAAGGGGTGAGCGCGCTCCAGGCCGGCCTGATGCTCGCCCCCCAGGCGCTCGGCAGCGCCCTGATCACCCCGCTCGCCGGCCGGCTCACCGACCGCCACGGACCGCGCACCGTCGTCCTCGCGGGCATCACGCTCACCGTCCTCGGCACCCTCCCCTTCGCCCTGGACGGCGGCGCACCCGGCGAACTCCTGCTGGGCGCCGCCCTGTTCGTACGCGGTGTCGGACTCGGGGCCGTCGTCCCGCCCAACGTGGCCGCGACCTACACCTGCGTCGACCGCAGCCAGGCACCGGCCGCCACCAGCGCCCGTACCGTCCTCAACCGCGTCGGAGGATCGGTGGGCACCGCCCTGCTCGCCGTCCTCCTGCAGAGCGCCCTCGCCGGCACCACGGCACACGGCGCCGGCGCCGCGAGCGCCTACGCCCACACCTTCCGCTGGGCCCTGGCCCTCGCCGCGCTGACCCTCCTGCCCGCGGCCCGCTACCCCCGCCGTGCGCCCGGCAAGGGCTGACACCCGCC
>NZ_JAJSZC010000039.1:0-44903 GCF_036815105.1 Streptomyces sp. IBSBF 3136 | reverse complement strand
AGCCGGGGCGGGTGCGGTCGGTGGACAGGCGGGGGTCGGCGAGCAGCGCGCGTGCGGTGGCGTGGCCGGTGACCATCCAGACCTGGCGGCCGTCGAAGAGGGTCGCGCGGGACAGGGCCCGTCCGTCGCGCAGCGGGTCGTAGCCGGTGGGCGGGTGGTAGGGGCAGGTGCGGTCCTGGGGGAAGGCGACGGGTTCGGCCGTGTTCGCCTGGCCGGTGATGTCCGTCAGTTCCGTCATCGAAAGACCTCGCAGACGAAGAGGTGCGTCGTGCCGATCTTCATTAGATGCCCGAGGCACCTATGGCACGACGGCAAGTTCGGCCAGATCGGTGATCGGCGTGAACTGGCCGGACGGCGTGGTCGGCGGGGGCGGGAACGCGCCGAAATTCGTTTGCCGCCGAGAGGGCGGCGGCCCCAGGATCTGGCCATGTCTCCTACGCACTCCATTCTGCCGCCGACCGCCACCGCCGTCCTTCCGGCGCCGGTCCAGCAGCAGCCCGGCCGTCCACGGAGGCCCGACGCCGCACGCCCGTGAGGGCCGCCCTGCTGGCGGGGCTGCTCGCCGGCTACGGCATCGCCGTGCCCGTCGGCGCGGTCGGGACCTATCTGGTCTCCCTCACCGCCCGCACCTCGCTGCGCACCGGCGCCTGCGCCGCCCTCGGCGTCGCGACGGCCGACGGCGTCTACGCCCTGCTCGCCGCGGTCGGCGGCTCCGCCCTCGCGGCGGCCCTGCGGCCGGTACTGGCCCCGCTGCGCTGGGCGTCCGCCCTGGTCCTGTGCGTCCTCGCGGTGTGGGGCGCGGCCGCCGCCCTGCGCCAGTACCGGGCCGCCCGGCTCGCCACGCGCCCCGAACGGCCGGTTCCGGGCGCGGCACGGACCTATCTCGGCCTCCTCGGGATCACGCTGCTCAACCCCGTCACGGTGATCTACTTCGCCGCCCTGGTGCTCGGCACCAGCACCGCGGACGCCGTACGGCCACTGGAGCGAGCCGTGTTCGTGCTGGCGGCCTTCGCCGCCTCGGCGAGCTGGCAGCTCCTGCTGGCGGGCGGCGGCGCCCTGCTGGGCCGCGCCCTCACCGGCCGCCTGGGACGGCTGGCGACGGCACTGCTGTCCAGCGGGGTGATCCTGCTGCTGGCGGCACGGATGACCATGTCCCCCGGCTGACCCCTGCCGGGGCCTCGGGGCAGGGGGGCGGCGCCGGCGCCCTGGCCTTCCGGGTCAAGGCGAACGCCGTCCCCCGGCCCCCGGGGCGAAGGCGCGGGCGACCGCGAGGCTGTCCTCGTAGACGTGGTGGCGTACGACCAGGCCGTCGTGGACGGTGAGGTGCAGGGCGAAACGGGCGGTGTAGGAGCGGCCGGTCGGTTCGGCCGTCTGGCGGATGACGCCGACCACCACCGCGTCCTCGCCGTCCACCAGGATGCGCTCGACGCGGGTGTCCGCCTTCTCCGGGACGTGGTGGGCGGCGAGCTCCCGGTAGTGGGCGACGGCGTCGGAGCGGGTGCTGCGGTGCCGGATCCAGGGGGTGTCGCGGCGGCCGTGCTCGTCCTCGGGCCAGCTCAGCCGCCAGTCGCCGTGCTCGGCGTACAGCTCACCGATCCGCTCGGGGTCGCCCTCGCCGATCCTGCGGAGCAGTTCCTCCACGACGGAGCGGGTCGGGAGGGTGCGGCTGGGGAACACTGCGGTCCTGCCCCCTTGCTCGGCCGGGTGCGTCGGGCGTGTGGTGATCACCACGGGAACCACTGTGCCCGAGGGACCCCGGGCGGCACGCCGACCCGCGCGGCGATCACCCGCGCGGGCGAACCGGCACGCGGTACGGATGATTTCCGGGGCACCAGACGTTGCTGAGGGCGGCAGGTCAGTCGCTGGACCGACGAAGGAGACGGAATCCATGCCACTTGAGGGCGAGTACGAGCCGAGCCCGACGCAGTGGGTGCGCGAGCAGGTCGAGCTGTACGAGAGCTCCGGCGGGACGAAGGGCACGACGCTGCGGGACACCGGGCTGCCGGTCATCGTCCTGACCACCCGGGGCGCGCGCAGCGGGAAGATCCGCAAGACGCCGCTGATGCGGGTGGAGCACGAGGGGAGGTACGCCGCGGTCGCCTCGATCGGCGGTGCCCCGAAGCACCCGGTCTGGTACTTCAACGTGAAGGCCGACCCACACGTGGAGCTGCAGGACGGCCCGGCCAAGCGGGACATGAGGGCCCGTGAGGTCACCGGCGCGGAGAAGGCCCAGTGGTGGGAGCGTGCCGTGGCCGCGTTCCCGCCGTACGCCGAGTACCAGGCGAAGACCTCCCGGGAGATCCCGCTGTTCGTCCTGGAGCCCCTCGACGAGAGCTGACACGAGAGCCGGCACGAGCACTGGTTCAGGCCGGGGAGCGGCTCCTTTCGGAAAAATCCGTGCCCGCCCGGCATGAACGCGATTCCGTACGGGCACCCGTGCGTCAGGCCCCGCCGCGTTCCCCCGTCGCGGCGGGGCTCTGTCGTGCCTCGCCCGCCGGCCGGTCGGTCACGTCGAGGAAGATCTGGTCGGCGGCCGGGACCGTACGGGTGATGGACCGCTTGATGCGCATGGAGACCTCCTCGACCCGCTCGCTGTCGAGGCCAGGCGCGAGGTCGATGCGGGCGGCCACCAGCATGGAGTCGAGGCCCATCTTCATCGTGAACAGCGCCTCCACGCTGTCGATTTCCGGCTGGGCGACCAGCAGGGACCTGATCCTGCCGCTCAGCTCCGGATCGGCGGCCTCGCCGATGAGCTGGTCGCGGGCGTCGCGACCGAGCCGGTAGGCGACGTACACCAGCAGCACGCCGATCGCCAGCGAGGCGGAGGCCTCCCACACGACCTGGCCGGTCACCATGTGCAGGGCCATGCCGATGATGGCGAGGGTCACGCCGACCACCGCCGTGCCGTCCTCGGCGACCACCGTGCGCAGCGCCGGGTCGCGCAGGCCGCTCTTGGCGCCGCCCTGCCGGTGCACCTGGTGCAGCGCACGGGCCAGGGAGAGTCCCTCGGCGAGCAGCGCCACGCCCAGCACGATCAGGCCCGCCACATAGCCGCTGAGCTTCTCCTCGGCCCCGTTGCGCAGCGCCTCGACGCCCTGGAAGAAGGAGAAGCAGCCGCCCATGACGAAGATCCCGACAGCCGCGAGCAGGGACCAGAAGAAGCGCTCCTTGCCGTAGCCGAAGGGGTGCCTGCGGTCGGCCGGCCGGTTGCTGCGGTGCAGCGCGGCCAGCAGGAAGACCTCGTTGAGGCTGTCGGCGACCGAGTGCGCCGCCTCCGACAGCAGCGCGGGCGAACCGGCGAGCACGCCGCCGACCGCCTTGGCGACGGCGATCACCAGATTGGCGCCCAGGGCCACCAGGACGGTGATTTTGGTGTGCCGGTCACCGGCCGGAGGGCTGCTCCCGGGCGGGGACGAGGATGCCCCTGCGGGCTGCGTCCCCGTGTCCTGGCCCGTGCTTCGGCCCGCGTCCGGCGCGCGCTCGCGCGCGCTCTCCGCAGAGGTCCTGTCGTCGGCCGTCCGTGCGGCCGTGTTCTGTTCCGAGGGTGTCCCGCTCACCTCCGCCGAATGCCCCTGCCCCGGCGGATCACACCGTGCCGACCGCCGAAAACGGGGAACGCGTCTCCCGGGAGCGTCCCGGCACGGTGAGGAGGAGACATGGGCGAGGACGGCAACAAGGCCTACGGCCACAAGACGTTCAACCGGTCCAGGAGCCACTTCACCGACCGGATCACCGCCGACGGCAGGGACGGCTGGCCCGTTGCGGCCGGGCGGTACCGTCTGGTGGTCTCCCGTGCCTGTCCGTGGGCGAGCCGGGCGGTGGTGTCGCGCCGGCTGCTGGGCCTGGAGGAGGCGCTGCCGATGGCGGTGGCCGACCCGATCCAGGACGACCGCAGTTGGCGTTTCACGCTGGACCCCGACGGGCGCGACCCCGTGCTCGGCATCCGGTTCCTGAGCGAGGCGTACGACAAGCGGGAGACGGACTACCCGGGCGGGGTGAGCGTGCCCGCCGTCGTGGACGTGCCCACCGGGCGGCTGGTCACCAACGACTACCAGCGGCTCACCCTCGACCTCGCCACCGAGTGGACGGCGCTGCACCGCGAGGGCGCGCCCGACCTCTATCCGCAAGGCCGGCGCGACGAGATCGACGCGGTGATGGCGGAGGTCTACGAGGACGTGAACAACGGCGTGTACCGGGCCGGGTTCGCCACCCACCAGGCGGAGTACGAGCGGGCGTGCACGGCCGTCTTCCGGCGGCTGGAGGCGCTCACCGAACGGCTGGCCGGGCAGCGCTACCTGGTCGGCGACACGATCACGGAGGCGGACATCCGGCTGTTCACCACGCTGGTCCGGTTCGACCCCGTCTACCACGGCCACTTCAAGTGCAACCGCTGGAAACTGGCCGAGAACCCGGTGCTGTGGGCGTACGCCAGGGACCTGTTCCAGACACCCGGCTTCGGCGACACGGTCGACTTCGACCACATCAAGCGGCACTACTACCAGGTGCACTCGGGCATCAACCCCACCGGCGTCGTGCCCCTCGGCCCCGATCTCTCCGGCTGGACCGCCCCGCACCACCGGGAGGAACTCGGCGGCCGGCCGTTCGGGGACGGGACGCCGCCCGGCCCGGTGCCCGAGGGCGAAGAGGTGGCGGCGCGCGGCCGCCCCGCATGAGAGTCCTCTGACGAGGAAGGAGTTCAGCATGGCGAACAAGAACAAGAAGAGGAAACTGCCGCTGGCCTACCAGCCGGTCGGCTTCGTGCTCAGCTGGGCCGGCGGTGCGCTGGCCGGCATGGCGTTCCGCAAGGCGTGGATGGCGATACGGCACGAGGAGGACGCCCCGGACGCGCTGGACCCGGACCGCGGCTGGGGCGAGATCCTGCTGGCGGCGGCGGTCCAGGGCGCCATCTTCGCGGTGGTGCGCAGCGCCGTCGACCGCACCGGCGCCAAGGCCATCGAGCGGTCGACGGGCGTGTGGCCGGCCGCCGACAAGGGCGGCCGGGACTGAGCCCGGGCGGAGCGGGGGCGCTCAGCCCTGCTTGGGCGCCATGGGCGGGACGAGGCGCAGGGTGAAGGAGTGGCCGGCCGGATCGGAGTAGCCGCGCTCCTCGTACGGGCCCGGCGCGTCGCGCGTCTCCAACGGCCGGCCGCCGAGCCCGACCACCCTGCGCTCGGCCTCGTCCAGGTCCTCCACCAGGAAGTCCAGGTGTGCCTGGAGGGAGTTCTCCGGACGGGGCCAGCTCGGCGGGGTCGCGTTGGCGTCCCGCCGGAAGGCGATCCGGAAGCCGTCGGCGCCCCTGATCTCCACCTGGTTGGCGCTCACGTCGGTCTCCCGACCGTCCAGGAACTCCTTGTAGAACTCGGCGAGTTTCTCGGGTTCGGCGCAGTCGAGCACCACGACGCCGGCGGTCACGAGGGACATGCTTCCTCCCGGGGATTCGTCTTTCCCCTGCGGATATCCCCGTCCGCCGGATTCAGTCGGCGACCAGCCACGCTCCGTCGCGCATCAACTCCCTTCCCTCCAGCTCGTTCTCCTCGCGCCAGGCCTGGACGCGCCGCGGGAGCACGTGGAAGTAGAGGTAGCGGGTGGTGAGCAGACGCGGGTCGAATCCGGTCTTGCCGGCGAACACCTCGGCGTCCTCCTCGGGGAGGTCCTCCGGGGTGACGGCCCGCGCGGTGCCCTCGACCATGACGACGTCGCGGGTCGGCCCGATGCCCAGCCGGACCCGGCCGGTGGCCACGAGGTTGCGGCCGGTGGGGCTCTCGGCCGCGGTGGCGATCAGCAGGGTGGCGCCGTCCCAGACGAACGACAGCGGGACGAGGTGCGGCGCGCCGCCGTCCGCGCCCGCGGTGGCGACCCAGGCGTCCACCTCGTGCTCCAGTCGGTGGAGGGTGTCCTTCTTGCGCTGACCCGCGGTGCGGGCGGGGGGCGGGGTCATGTCGTACGGCCTCCTCGGGACGGGTTCCACTCGTCCGACGTGCGGAACGCGTCCAGTGTGACCGTCAGCCTTCCGTCCGCGCACGGAAGGCGTCGAGGCGTGTCTGGGCGGCCGTCAGGAGCAGGTCGAGGGCGGCCGGGTAGGAGCTGTGGCGCATGGTGGCCATGAGGTGGCGCGCGGTGGCCGCGATGTGCGGGTGGGTACCGGCGGGCAGGTGGGCGTAGGTGGCCCGCCACACCTCGGCCTCGGCGTCCCGGGCGGGCTCGGGCAGGGCGGTGCCCGCGGAGTCCAGGGCGCCGAAGGCGACGGCCTGGTCGACGAAGGCGTGGTAGATCCGCACCGCCTCCGCGTCCGGGAACCCGGCGCCGCGCAGCGTGCCGATGATGTTCTCGACGGCCTGGATCTCGTGCGCCCGGCCGGTGACGCGGTGGGCGCTGAGCACCGCGGCCCGGGGGTGGGCGAGGGCGCCGGCGTGCATGCGCAGGCCGAGGTCGCGCAGGTCGGCGCGCCAGTCGCCGGTCGGCCGCCAGGCCCGCAGGGTGCGTCCGATCAGCTCGTCGGCGATGGCGAGCATCAGGTCGTCGGTATGGCGGAAGTACCGGTACAGGGAGCTGGGGTCGGCGCCGAGGGCGCGGCCGAGCCGCCGGACGGAGAGGGCGTCGGCGCCGTGCTCCTCGATCAGCCTGAGCGCGGTCTCGACGATCAGCTCCTCGGAGAGCACCACGCCCTGTCTGGTGGGGCGCCGGCGTCTGCGGTCGCCGGCCGGCACGACGCGTTCGGTCATGGAAGGCGCTCCTGACGGGGGGTGTCCGGCCGGGGTGTGCCCGCGCCCCGGTTGTGCCGGCACCTTATGACAACACTGTTGACCTGTGAAGCGGCCGGGCGGTTTCATCTGCGGTCACCGGGGCCGACCAGGCCCCCCGGTGCGAGCGGAGAGCCGGTCATGAGCAACGTCCCCAGCGGTGTGGATCCATCCGCGCCGCCCGAGCTGCGCAAATCCCTGAGCGTGCTGGACGGCGTCGCCGTCGCGGCGTCCAGCACGGCCGCGACCACCAGCATCGGCATCGGTCTCGGTGTGACGGCCGGGGTGGTCGGCCTGCGGCTGCCGGCCGTCATGCTGCTGGCCTTCCTGCCGGTCCTCGGCATCGCCGGGGCCTACTCCCGGCTGAACCGGGTGGAGCCGAACGCGGGCAACGGCTACGCGTGGGTGGGCCGTTCGCTCAGCCCCTGGCTCGGCTTCATGGTGGGCTGGGTCAACTTCACGGCGAGCCTCGCCTTCCTCGCGTACACCACGGCGGTCACCGGATCGGCGATGCTGCAACTGGCCGGGGACGCGGGCCTGCACCGGATCGGCTCGCTCGCCCTCGACCCGGGCTCGACCGCGCAGACCACGGCCGTGGGCATCGTCGTCCTGGTCCTGGTCACCCTCACCGCCGTGACCGGCGTGCGCACGGCGGCCAGGCTGCAGACCTGGCTGCTGGTCTTCGAGTACGCCGTGCTGCTCGGCTTCTGCGGGTACGGCATCGTCACCGGTCCGCACCCGTTCCGCCTGGCCTGGTTCGACCCGTTCGCCATCCCGTCGGCCACCGCGCTGGCGCAGGGCCTGCTGCTGTCGGTGTTCTGCTACTGGGGCTTCGAGGCCGCGTTCACCGTCAACGAGGAGGTGCGCGAGCCGCGGGACGCCTCCCGGGCCGGGATGATCACCCTGGTCACCATGCTCGGGCTGTTCCTGCTCGGCTCGGTCGCCTTCCAGCGGGTGCTGTCCGAGGACGAGCTGGCCGGGCACGGCGCGCAGGGGCTGGCGTACTTCGGCGACCGGCTGGCCGCCCAGCCGCTGGCCGCGCTGCCCCTGGTGGCGCTGATGTTCTCGGCCGTGGCCTCGCTGCAGGCCGGGGTCATCCCGACGGCGCGCGGCATGTTCGCCATGAGCCGGGACCGTACGCTCGGGCCGGTGTGGTCCAGGGTCAGCTCCCGCTACGGAACGCCCGCGGCCGGCACGCTGCTGGTCGGGGCGCTGGCCACGGCGGTGGCGGTGCTCGCCCTGGTGATCCCCCGGCTGGCCGACATGATCACGGCCACGGTGAACGCGGTCGGCATCGTCGTCTCGCTGTCGTACGCGCTGACCGCGCTCGCCGCCGCCGTGCGGTTCCGCTCCCTGCTGCGCGAGGGCCGGCGCCAGGGGGTGCGGGCGGTGGTCCTGCCCGCACTGAGCGCCGTCGCCCTGCTGGCCCTCGGCGGCTACCTCGGCTGGTCCTTCTACTCGTCCGCCGACCACTTCGAGGTCAGGGCGGACAACGGCTGGTTCCTGCTGCTCATGCCCGTGGTCATGATCGCGTCCGGGTTCGCCGTGGCCGCGTGGGCCAAGTGGGTGCGCAGGTCACCGTACTTCCGCACCGGCGCCGGTACCGACGCCGACTCCCGGCAGCTCCTGACCACCTCCGACTGACCCTTCAGGAAAGGCATCATGCACGCTGATCTGCTCTTCACCGGCGGCCCCGTCCTCACGCCCCGGGGCCGCACGGCGACCGCGGTGGCCGTGACCGGGGACCGCGTCATCGCCGTCGGGCACGACGAACTGCGGGACCTCGCCGGGCCGCGCACCGAGGTGGTCGACCTGGCCGGGCGGCTGCTGCTGCCGGGATTCCAGGACGCGCACGTCCATCCCGTGCCGGCCGGGCTCGAACTGACCCAGTGCGACCTGTCCGGGATCACCACGGCCGAGGAGAGCGTGGCCGCCGTACGGGCCTACGCCGAGGCCCACCCCGATCGGGCGTGGATCCTCGGCGGCGGCTGGTCGATGGAGGCGTTCGAGGGCGGTACGCCGACGCGGGACCTGCTGGACTCCGTGGTCCCCGACCGCCCCGTGTACCTGCCCAACCGGGACCACCACGGGGCCTGGGTCAACAGCCGGGCGCTGGAACTGGCCGGCATCGACCGCGACACGCCCGACCCGGCCGACGGGCGGATCGAGCGGGACGCCTCGGGCGAGCCCAGCGGCACCCTCCAGGAGGGCGCGATGCGGCTGGTCGGCGAGCTGGCCCCGGCGGCCACCGCGGCGGACCGGCTGGCCGCGCTGCTGCACGCCCAGCGGCATCTGCACGCGCTCGGCATCACCGCCTGGCAGGACGCGCTGGTCGGCGACTTCCTCGGCATGGACGACCCGGCCGGCGCGTACCTGACCGCGGCCCGGGACGGTTCGCTCACCGCGCGGGTCACCGGCGCGCTGTGGTGGGACCGGGAGCGCGGAGCCGAGCAGATTCCCGGACTCGTCGCGAAGCGGGCCGAGTTCAGCCACGGCAGGTTCCGCGCGGGCACCGTCAAGCTGATGCTGGACGGGGTCGCCGAGAACCACACCGCGGCGCTGCTCGACCCCTATCTGGACAAGTGCGGCTGTGCCACCGCCAACCGCGGCAAGAGCTTCCTCGACCCGGAGCACCTGCCGCGGTACGTGACGGAGCTGGACGCGCTCGGTTTCCAGTGCCACTTCCACGCGCTGGGCGACCGGGCGGTACGGGACGCGCTGGACGCCGTCGAGGCGGCCCGGGCCGCCAACGGGCCGAGCGACACCCGGCCGCACCTGGCGCACCTGCAGGTGGTGCACCCGGACGACGTGCCGCGCTTCGCCCGGCTCGGCGCCACCGCCAACATCCAGCCGCTGTGGGCCGCGCACGAGCCCCAGATGGACGAGCTGACGATCCCCTTCCTCGGCGCCGAACGGGCCGCGTGGCAGTACCCGTTCGGGGCCCTGCTGCGCTCCGGGGCGCGGCTCGCGGCGGGCAGCGACTGGCCGGTGAGCAGCCCGGACCCGCTGCACGGCATCCATGTGGCGGTCAACCGGGTGGAACCGGGCGGCGACGCGCCGGTGTTCCTGCCGGACGAGCGGCTGAGCCTGGCGGACGCGCTGACGGCGTACACGGCCGGGTCGGCGTACGTGAACCACCTGGACGACGGCGGGCGGGTGGCCGCAGGGGCGCTCGCGGACCTGGTGGTGCTGGACCGCGACCCGTTCGCCGGGCCCCCGGAGGCGATCGCGGAGACGCGGGTGGCGCTCACCTATGTGGGGGGCGAGCGGGTGCACGCGGCCGACAACGCCTGAGCGCCCCCGCCTGAGTTCTTGGACAGGTGTCCAGCTATCCTGGACACCTGTCCAACAAAGGGCGAAGGGGAGGGTGCTGTGATGGGGACCGTGGCGAGCGTGCTGGTGGGTCTGGTGGCCGCGCTGCACGCGTACATCCTGGTGCTGGAGATGTTCCTCTGGCAGAAGCGGCCGGGGCGCGGGGTGCACGGGTTCGACCGGGAGACGGCCCGGCTGACCGCGCCGCTGGCCGCCAACCAGGGCCTGTACAACGGCTTTCTGGCGGCCGGTCTCGGGTGGGGGCTCGTCGCGGCCGATCCGACCGGCTTCCGGGTCCGGGTGTTCTTCCTGGCCTGCGTCGTGGTGGCGGGCGTGTTCGGCGCCGCCACGGCCAACCGCCGCATCCTGTTCGCCCAGGCGCTGCCCGGCGCGCTCGCCCTGGCCGCCGTCCTCGCCGCGCGATGAGCCGGACCGCGCCCGGGGACCCGCGCGCCGCGCGGACCCGCGCCCGGCTGCGCGCCGCCCTGCTCGACGAGTGCGCGCTGCGCCCGCTGGCGGAGGTCGGGGTGGCCGCGCTGGTGCGCCGGGCCGGGGTCGGCCGGGCCACCTTCTACGTGCACTACGACGGCCTGGAGGCGTTGGCGGTCGACGCCTGCGCGGATGTCGTGCGGCAGGCGGTGGACGCGCTGCACGCCTGGCGCGGGCGGCCCGACCCGGTCGAGGCACCGCCCGCGCTGCGGGAGTTCTTCACCGGCCTGGCGCCGCATGCGGCCCTGTACCGGTCGCTGCTGGCGCCGGGCGGCGGCGGGCCGCTCGGCCGGGTGCTGCACCGGGACCTGCGGGCCCGCAGCCTCGCCGAGCGCGAATTGGCCGGCGCGGCGGACGCCCCGCTGGTCGCCTCTGCGGTGGCGGCGACCTTCGCGGGGGTGCTCGCGGACTGGCTGCACGGTCTGCTGCGGGCCACTCCCGAGGACGTGGCGGACCAGGTCTGGCAGTTGCTGGTCGCGCTGCACCGCAGCCGGTGACCGGTCACTTGCAGGCGACGCCCCGGGCGGCCCGCGGCCAGGCCTCCACGCCGGCGGAGGTGCGGATGTAGGCGGTGTCCCGGTCGGCGGTCAGCCACAGGTGCCGGCCGCGGCGGTGGTAGCCGGTGTCGCGGGCGTCCGCCGGCATGCGCACACGCTGCCGGTAGGGCGCATCGATCAGACCGTTCCGGCCGAAGACGCCCTTCGGGTCGCGGACGTACGTGCGCTCGCCGAGGGTGAGGAAGTGGACCGACTGCCAGTCGCAGTGCTCGGGGCCGGGGGAACCGCTGAGCCGCCGCACCGGCACCCGCTCCCCCGCGCGGTCCGTCCAGATCTCGTAGCCCAGATCGGCCGCCCACCGGCCGGGCAGCTCGGCGGGATCGCAGGCCGCGTTCGTCTCCGGGCCCCAACCGGGGCGGCCCTTCTGATCTCTGGCCACCACGACGGCCACCTTGGTGCGGCCCTTGACGTCGAAGGAGTACAGCACCCGGTCGGTCTCCTCGCGCTCGGCACGGTAGCCGTGGTCGGGCTGTCCGGGCTCGAACATGTCGAAGTAGAGCCGGAGCCCTTCCTCCGGTGTGTCACCGCCGTCCGACCGGCTCCAGCCGTCGGGGCCGCCGCCCTCGAAGATCTGCCCGTCGCACTCCAGTGCCCGCCCGGCCGCGCCGGACGCCGACCGCAGCGCGCGCGGGCCGCTGCCGTCGACGGCGCGGGTGGGGACGTGCAGGGGGCCGCGGTACGGGGACGCGGGAGGCGTGCCCTCGACCACCACGGGGGCCCCGGCGCCGTCGTCGCACCCCAGCGCCGCCAGAGCCACCGGCACCGCCATGGCCACGGCCACGAGTCCTCTGCGCATGTCCCACCCCTGTTCCCCGACTGCGGTTGCCCTCCTGCGACGCGCGAGGGGCGGGGAACGTTCAGGCGTTTTCCCGGCTTCGGGCACTGTCGTCCGTGTCACAGAGCGACACGGGGCGCGAAACTCGAAGACATATGTCAATCGAACATGCTCAAATTCCTTCTGTCGAGGGTAACTTGACGGTCGAGAACGGTTTCGGGGCGGGCGTGGGAGGTGGTGCCGTCGTGCAGCAGGAGCCCCCGCCGCCCACCCCGCACCTGCGCGTCCGCGAGGACCGCGGGCACACGGTGCTGGAGCTGCGCGGTGAGATCGACATCGCCGCGGCGGCGGAGATCATGCCCGCGCTCGACCGGGTCACCGGGCGGCCCGGCGCGCGTGTCGTGATCGACCTGCGGTCCGTCGAGTTCTTCGACTGCTCGGGTCTGCGCCTGCTGTACCGGGCCCGCGGCCGGGTGCTGGAGCGGGGCGGGCGGCTGCACCTCGTGTGCACCCACCCGCTGACGCTGCGCGTCTTCCGGGTCACCGGCCTGTCCCGGCTGCTTCCGCCGCAACCGACCGTGGAGGCGGCACTCGCCCGGTCGGAGGCCGCGTCCGGCTCGGCCTGAGGGCCTGCCGTCCGCCGTTCCGGGTGCGGTGCCGGCGTCAGGTGCCGTGCGGTTCCTCGAACAGGGCGCTGACGGATTCCCCGTTGTGGATCCGCCGCACCG
Organism: Streptomyces sp. IBSBF 3136; assembly: GCF_036815105.1. Classification (NCBI taxonomy): domain Bacteria; kingdom Bacillati; phylum Actinomycetota; class Actinomycetes; order Kitasatosporales; family Streptomycetaceae; genus Streptomyces; species Streptomyces sp. IBSBF 3136. The sequence continues at coordinate 32,302 of NZ_JAJSZC010000039.1, read as the reverse complement.
CCTCGGCCAGGGCCGGGGCGATGGACAGGACACGCAGCTTGTGGGTGTGCTCGTCGTCCGGCACCGGCACCGTGTTGGTGCACACGATCTCCAGCACGTCGGACTGCTCACCCAGCCGCTTGAGGGCTCCGGCCGCGAACAGCCCGTGCGTGCACGCCACCCGGATCGAGCGCGGCCCCGACTCCCTCAGCCGCTCCAGGAGTTCGAGCACGGTGCTGCCCTTGGCGATCTCGTCGTCCAGCACGATCACGTCCCGGCCGGCGACGTCACCGATGACTGCGCTGATACTCACCCGGTCGTCCGGGAACCGCTGTTTGGCACCGGCCGCGACCCGCGCGCCGATCAGCCGGGCGAAGGCGGCGGCCTCCTTGGCGTTGCCGAGGTCGGGCGAGACGACCGTCGTGCGCGTCAGGTCGTACTGCCTGAAGTGCGCGGCCAGTTCGTGCAGGGCGTGCAGATGGTCCACCGGCACCGAGAAGAAGCCGTGCACCTGCGGCGCGTGCAGGGTCATGGCGAGCACCCGGCTCGCGCCCGCCGCCACCATCAGGTCGGCGACCAGCCGTCCGCCGAGCGAGATGCGGGGCGCGTCCTTCTTGTCGGACCGGGCGTAGGAGTAGTGCGGCATGACGACGGTGATCCGGGCCGCGGAGGCGCCCCGGGCCGCGTCGCACATCAGCAGCAGCTCGACCAGATGCTCCTGCACCGGTCTGACCAGCGGCTGGATCAGGAAGACGTCCCGTTCCCGGCAGTTGTCCTGGAGCTGCACCTCCAGACAGTCGTTGGCGAACCTGCTGACCCGGGTCGGGCTGAGCGGCACGCCGAGGTGTGCGCACACCTCGTGGGCCAGGTCGGGATGGGCACTGCCACTGAAGACGGCGATGTCTCGCACGATCCGCTCCTCGCATGATCAGTACGGGCTGGCGCCGGTCATGCTAGTGGTGGCACCGCTGCCACCAGCAGTTGTGAGCGGCGAAACGGGGCGGGACTGGCCCGATTGCACCGCGCTCCACGGCCGCCCGGCGGAGCGGCCGGTCGACCCCGTGACTCCCGTCCGTCCGCCCGGGTGCCTGCGTCATCGATGCGATTGCGCCGACTCCGCGGTCTGGCACGGCGTTCGGCGGGCATCCGGTCTCCAGGAAGGAGGGCCGTCCCCATGACGACTCCCGTCAGGCGCCCATCCCGGCGCATGCCCGCCTGGGCCAAGGTGGTGACCGCGGTCGTGCTGGTGCTCGTGGTGCTGTTCGCGGGCTTCGCCCTGGCCGTGGTGCCGAGCGTCAAGGAGCTGTTCGGCACCGAGTCGCACGACCGTTCCGGCCCCACACTGCTCAAGTCCATCCAGGACATGAGCCGTTACGATGCCGCGTCCGGCAACTTCCAGGTCGTCGTGGACCTGGACAAGGACGCCAGGTTCCTGCCCGACGCGATCCGCGGCAGCCGCACCCTGTACGTCGGGGCGGGCACCGTGGAGGCCTATGTCGATCTCGGCCGGATCGGTGAGAAGGACGTGAAGGTCAACGGCGACCGGACCTCGGCCACCCTCCGGCTGCCGCACGCACAGCTCGGCCGGCCGGCCCTCGACCCCGACCACTCCTACGCCGTGTCCAAGCAGCGCGGGCTGCTCGACCGGCTCGGCGACCTGTTCTCGGACAACCCCAACAGCGAGCAGGCGGTGCAGCAGCTCGCCGTGCGGCACATCGGCCGGGCCGCGAAGGACAGCGGCCTGACCACCCGGGCGGAGACCAACACCACGGAGATGCTGCAGGGGCTGCTGCACTCCCTCGGCTTCGAGGAGGTGCACGTCGCCTACGGGTCCTGACCCGCGCCCTCGGGTCAGCCGCCCAGCACCCCCGGCAGGGCCAGCGCGCCCAGCGCGGTGGCGCCGAACAGCAGCCAGGCCACGTAGTCGCCGACGTGGCCCGACTGCAGGCGGCGCAGGGGCAGCGCCCAGCCGGGCGTGGTCACCCAGCTCGGGCGGGTCACCGCGAGCGCGGCGAGCCCCAGGGCGATCAGGGCGGAGAGCAGGCCCAGCAGGATGCCCGCCGCCGTCCACTCGGCGGCGGCGTGGGCGCCGCCCGACCCGGCCTCGTTGACCGAGCGGGCCACCATCTCACCGAAGCCGGGGGCCAGTCCGGCGGCGAAGGCGGCCGCGAGCAGCACGGCGGGCACGGCCGTCATGGAGTCGGGGACGCGGCTCATGAGGCCGCTGGTCTCCGGCTCCTCGCCGGAACCGCTGGTCTCGTACGCGGCGTCCTTCGGACGCGGTCCGAGGCCGAGGAAGACCCGGGCGGTGACCCGCAGCACGGCGCCCCCCGTGATCGCGGACGCGACGACGAAGACCACGGTGAGCGGGCCGCCGACCGCCTCCTCGGCGACCCCCTTGCCGAGCGCCGTGGCGAAGGGCGGCAGCCCCGCGAGGGCGAGCCCGCCGATCGCGAACATCACCCCGAACCCGCGCATCGCGCGGGCCCTGCCGTGCAGGGCGTGCTCGTCCACGCTGCCGAACCGGTCGAGCAGGGCTCCGGTGCAGGCGAACAGGGCGGCCTTCACACAGGCGTGCCCGACGATGTAGAGGGCGATCCCGTCGTCGCCCTCGGGGGTCAGCACCCCGAGGCCGACGAGGAACAGTCCGGTGTGCGCGATCGTGGAGTAGGCGAGCAGCCGTTTGATGTGCCGCTGGTACCAGCACATGAGGGCGCCGATCACGGCGGTGAGGACGCCGAGCGTCACCAGGGCCCGGGTCAGGTCGGCGGCGGGGATGCCGCCGGGTCCGGCGAAGACGGTGGTGTACACGCGCCAGACGCCGTAGGAACCGAGTTCGACCATGACGCCGGACAGCAGCATGCACACCGGGGTCGGGGCGACGGCGTGCGCGTCGGGGAGCCAGAAGTGGAACGGCACGGCGGCCGCCTTCACCAGCAGCCCCGTCAGGACCAGGACGAAGGCGGCGAGGACGAGGGCGTCGGGCCCGCCGGGGCCGGCCGTGGCGTCCAGTCCCCGCCCGATCTTCGCCAGCGCCAGCTCGCCGGTGCGGGCGTACAGCAGGCCGAGGCCCATCAGCAGCGCGTACGCGCCGAGGGAGTTGACGACCCCGAAGGTCAGGGCCCCCTGCACGGCCTTGGGTTCGTCGATGCGGTAGCCGGTCAGGGCGTAGGCGACGACGCTCATCAGCTCGAAGAACACGAACGCGTTGAACAGGTCGCCCGCGATCGCGAAGCCGCACATGGCGCCCTGGAAGACCAGCATCAGTGCGGGGAAGGCACCGGCGTGGCCATGCGGCGGCTCGTCGAAGTAGCGCCAGGAGTAGGCGAGCGCCGCCAGGGTGAGCAGCGAGGCGAGTGCCGCCATGCCCAGCGCCGGGCCGTCACCGACCACCACGATGCCGACGCTCTCTCCGTCGGCCGGCCACCAGCCGCCGACCCACTCCACCAGGGGTGGCGAGGAGTCGAGGAGCAGCAGCAGGGCGAGGGCGGCGGTGCCGCCCGAGACCGCGAGGCCGGTGATCTCGGCCGCGGGCCGGGGCAGCAGCCGGCCCGCGGCCACCAGCAGGCCGGCGCCGAGCAGCGGTACGGCGACCAGCAGCGGGAGCAGGTGGTGCATCAGCCGCGCAGCTCTTTCAGTTCGTCGGGGTCGACCGTGCCGTGCCGTTTGGCGATCTGCAGGACGAGGGCGAGCAGCAGCGCGGTGACGGTGGCGCCGACGACGATGTCGGTGAGGGTGAGGGCCTGCACGACCGGGTCCACGACCGGCCGCGAGCCGGGCCTGATGTCGGAGAAGACCGGGGCGGTGCCTCCGTCGCGGTAGCCGACGGCCAGCAGCAGGATGTACGTGGAGGACTGGCACACGGCCAGGCAGCCGATGGCGTGGATCAGGTTCCGGCTGGTGGCGAGACCGTAACAACCCGTCAGGAAGACGTAGGCGGCGACCAGGTAGGGCAGGACGTGCATCACGGTCATGTCAGCTCCCCTTGTCCTCTGTGATTTCGACGGCCTGGTCGAGGAAGCTCGCGAGGAGCACGACGACCGCGCCCGCCACCTCCATGCCGACGGCCGCGTTCAGCACCGGGACGGTGCCGCCGGAGGACAGCGTGTTGAAGGTGCCGTAGGGCAGCAGCGTGTTGGCCAGGAAGGCGGTGCCGGCCAGGACGCCGGCGAGCCCGGTGACGAGGTAGCCGCTGACACAGAGCGCGTCGACGGTCGTGTACAGGCCGAGGGGGCGGACGCGTTCCAGGGCGCCGTAGTCGGCGCCCAGGTACAGCAGGTGCAGCGCGGTCGCGGCGACGACGCCGCCCTGGAAGCCGCCGCCGGGGCTGAGCTGGCCGTGGGCGATGATGTAGACGCCGGTGACCAGGGCGACGGGCAGCACGATCAGCGCGTAGCGGCGTACGGGCCGGACCACCTCGGCGGCTTCGGGCCGGTCGCGGTGTTCGTCGCGGGCCTGCCGCAGGAGCGCCATGCAGCCGAGGACCGCGGCGAACAGGATGCTGATCTCGCCGAGGGTGTCGTAGGCGCGCTGGTCGAAGTTGACGGCCGCGATGGTGTTGGCGATGTGCCGGCTCAGGGAGGCGCGCACGGCGCGGTCGCCGTACGGATGGCTCCGGCCGCCGAATCCGGGCAGGTCGAGGCAGGCGGCGACCAGCAGGGCGGCGATGCCCGCGCCGCCGACGGCGAGCACCCACAGCCGCAGCCGGCGGCTCACCGCGCGCCGTCCTCGGACCGGCCGCGCCGTCTGACCTTGCGCACCGACAGCATGATCAGCAGCGGGGTGAGCGCGGAGCCCACCGCGAGCTGCGACAGACCGACGTCCGGGGCCTGGAGCACGGTGAACAGGACGGCCAGGACGACGCCGAGCACGGAGAGCACCAGGGCCTGCCGGGCCGGTTCGCGCACCGCCACGGCGGCGGTGGCGGAGCCGGCCACCAGGAGCAGGGCGACGACGATCACGGCATCGGTCATGCCGCACCTCCCGCACGAGCGCGACGTGCCGGGTCAGCCACCGCGCACCCCCCGGAACCCGCCGGCCAGGGCGGACGAGGCGACCAGGTTCCCGCCGATCAGCAGGACGCCGATCACCAGCACCTTCACCATCGCCCGGCCGGGTCCGGTGGCCACGCACACGGCGACCACGGCCACCGCGCTCAGCGCGGCCGCGGTCCAGGTCAGTCCCCAGGCGCGGGGTGGGTCGTCCGCCAGTTCGTCGGCGAGCAGGCGGGCGAAGACGAGGGTGCCGATCGGGGCGAGCAGGGCCATCAGCAGGGCGAGGTCGACGTAGGCGGGGCGGGCGTAGCCCTGGGAGAGCAGCAGCAGGGCCGGGCAGAGGGCGGAGGTGATCAGGTTCTGGGCCGTGGCCCGGCGGGGCAGCGGCCCGGTGGAGACGCCCCAGAGGGCGGCCGTCCCGGCCACGGCCAGCTCGGCGGTGGCGGCGAGGATCCATCCGTTCACCGCCAGGTCACCGCCCGTCTTCCGGCCCGGGCCAGCAGGGCCGCGACGGCGGCGGCGCTCGCGCCGACCACACGTTCCAGGGTGTCGACGGAGGTGATGAACACCAGCCACAGCAGGGCCAGTCCGGCCCACCAGGCGAGGAGTTCGGCCGCTGCCAGGAGGACGGTGCGCGGGTCCGTGCGCCGGGACATCCGCCACCTCCTCGGTCCGATCCGCCCGCGCGCTGCCGCGAGCTCTGCCCGATATGCCGCTCGGGGCATCCAAGCACCGCCCGGCCTGTGAGGTGCGGCGGCACGCGGGCCCGGGGGCGGAGTGCCCCGGGAGCGTGAACGTGAAACCGGCGGTGTGCGCCCGCTGCTTGCGCCGGCGGCGGCATCTCGGGGCGCTCGGCGGGTAACCGCCCTTCGGGAACGGGGAAGTTGACGACTGGAGGACCGAATGGCCCGCACCGCCCTGCACCTGCCCGCGGCCTTGCGCCGCCCGACCAAGCGGGGCCGGGCCGGGGAAGCCCGCCCGAGGCGCGAGGGGACCGGGAAGCCGCGCCCGGCCGAGCGGTTCCGGACCGCGAAGGCCCGCCCGGACCGGAAGCGGGCCGGTCAGGCCCGTCCGGAGCCCGGACGGCACACGCTCGCCCTCCCCCTCCGGCTGCTGGCCATGCTGGTCGCCTTCGCGTTCATGGTGGCGTTCGCGGTGATCCTGGCCCGGCTCACGCTGCAACCGTCACCGGCGTCGGTGGCCCTGACGCACAGCAACCTGCACCCGGGCCGCTCGCTGCGGGCCTACGTCGACCACGGTCAGTTGCGGGACACGGTCAAGCAGATCGGCGGCAACGTGCTGCTCGGCGTCCCGTTCGGGGTGCTGGTGCCGGTCCTGGCGCCCCGCGCGCGCGGCATCCTGCACGTGGTGGCCCTCACGGCCCTGGTGATGCTGATGGTGGAGCTGGTCCAGGGGGCACTGATCACCGGGCGGGCCTTCGACATCGACGACGTCATCCTGAACACGACCGGCGCGCTGCTGGGCTGGCTGGTCCTCGGACGGCGGCTCGGGCGGGCGGTGCACGCGCGCGAGCCGCGGCCCGCCGACTGAGCGATCGTCAAGAGGTGGTCCGTACCAAGGTATTGACGCTCCGCTTATTTCACTTCTTAAATCAAGAGGCATCATCCCCCCACGCCGAACGGAGAGCCATGGCCTCCCCACGCCTGCTCCGCAGATGCCTCTTCGCCGCCCTGTCCGCCGCGCTGGTCGGCTCCGTCGCCGCCGGCCCGGCCCGGGCCCAGACCCCCGCGCCGGCGGCCGCGGCCGCCACCACCTTCTCCGACTCCTTCGACGGGCCGGCCGGCTCCGCCGTCGACTCCTCGAAGTGGACGCTGGAGACCGGCGACAACGTCAACAACCACGAGCGGCAGTACTACACGTCGGGCAACAGGAACGCGGCCCTCGACGGGCAGGGCCACCTGGTGATCACGGCCCGGAAGGAGAACCCGGCCGGCTACCAGTGCTGGTACGGCAGCTGCCAGTACACCTCGGCCCGGCTGAACACGGCCGGGAAGTTCAACGCGCAGTACGGCCATGTCGAGGCCCGGATGAAGATCCCGCGCGGGCAGGGCATGTGGCCCGCGTTCTGGATGCTCGGCACCCCGGTCGACTGGCCGACCTCCGGGGAGATCGACGTGATGGAGAACGTCGGCTTCGAACCCTCCACGGTGCACGGCACGATCCACGGCCCCGGCTACTCCGGATCGGGCGGCATAGGCGCCGGCTACTCGCTGCCGGGCGGGCAGGCCTTCGCGGACGCCTTCCACACCTTCGCCGTGGACTGGGCGCCCGGCTCCCTCACCTGGTCGGTGGACGGCAACGTCTACCAGCGGCGCACGCCCGCCGACCTGGGCGGCCGGACGTGGGTCTTCGACAAGCCGTTCTTCCTGATCCTCAACCTGGCGGTCGGCGGCTACTGGCCGGGCGACCCGGACGGCTCCACCCCCTTCCCCGCGCAGCTCGTGGTCGACTCGGTGTCGGTGACGACGAGCGACAGTGCGACCGGCGTACCGATCCGGGGGCTGGCGGGCAAGTGCGTGGACGTGGCCGGCGCGAACCCCGCCAACGGCACCCCGGTCCAGCTCTACGACTGCAACGGCACCGCCGCCCAGTCGTGGACCGTCGGCTCGGACGGCACCGTACGGGCGCTGGGCAAGTGCCTGGACGTCACCGGCAACGGCACGGCGGACGGCTCGACCGTGCAGCTCTGGGACTGCACGGGCGGCCCCAACCAGAAGTGGGCCGTCTCGGCGGCGCACGACATCGTCAATCCGCAGGCGAACAAGTGCCTCGACGTGACCGGGAACAACCCGGCCAACGGCACCCGGCTGCAGATCTGGAGCTGCTCCGGCGGCGCCAACCAGAAGTGGACGGTCGGCTGAGCCACCGGCTCAGTGCAGCGTCCAGGTGTACTTGCCGCCTCCCACCCAGCGCACCGCGTCCGGGTCGTCCAGGTCGTGGATGGGGATGCCGTGGGAGGCGGCGGCCTCCAGGACGTCGGTGACGGTCCTTGCCGCGCCGATCACCTCGCCGTCGATCTCCATGATCCTGAACGGCGGTTCGCCGTGCCTGCCCGGACACACCCCGAGCACCTGGACCCGCGGGTGGGCGATGTGGGGAACTCCTTGTTCGGTCATGCAATAGAGCCTAGAACGCCGGGCGGGCGGACGACTCGTCCGCGTCAGCCGTCCAGGAGGCCGAGCACCGCCGCCTCCACCGCCCCCTGCGTGGCCGGACGCCCGAAGTCCCCGTGTTCCCCCGGCCGGGCGAGCGCGGGGGCGATTGCCACGTCCTGCTCGACGAGAACACGGACCATCCGCGTGCCGCCCTCGGGTGCGCGGTCTCACGGCCGGCTCAGGGACGACGCCAGTCGTCGCTCGTCAGGTGCGAGCCGGCCTGCGGGCCCATGCGGAGCATGCCGCCGTCCACGCTCCAGGAGGCGCCGGTGACGTAGGAGGCGTCGGGGCTCGCGAGGAAGGCGATGACGGCGGCGACCTCGCGGGCGTCGCCGGGCCGGCCGAGGGGCACGCCGGGGCGCCGCTCGGTGTGCGGGTCGACGTCCTCCTGGCCGGTCATCGGGGTGGCGATCTCGCCGGGCGCCACCGCGTTCACGGTGATGCCGTGCTCGGCGAGCTCCAGGGCCATCACCTGGGTGAGCAGGCCGAGTCCGCCCTTGGCCGCGCAGTACGGCGCGGCGCCCACCCGGGGCTGGTGCTCGTGCACGGACGTCACGTTGACGATGCGGCCGCCGCCACCCTGCCGGATCATCTGCCGGGCCGCCTTCTGCCCGCACAGGAAGGGGCCGACGAGGTCCACGTCGAGCACCCGGCGGACGTCGTCGAGGGTGAGGTCGAGGTACGGCGTCATCGTGCCCGTACCCGCGTTGTTGACCAGGACGTCCAGCCGGCCCAGCTCGGCGCACAGCTCGTCCACGGTGTCGGCGGCGCCGGGAAGCCGGGTGAGGTCCAGGTGGGCGACGGCCGCCCGGCGGCCCGTCGCGCGGACCTCCTCGGCGGTCTCCCGGGCGCCCTTCTCGTCGGTGTGCCAGGTGATGCCGACGTCCAGTCCCTGCTCGGCCAGCCGTACGGCGGTGGCGCGGCCGATGCCGCTGTCGCCACCGGTGATCACGGCGGTTCGCTGCGTGTCCGGTACGGGCATGACACAGCTCCTCGGATGGTCGCTCGGACGGGTCTCCGCAGTACCCGGGGGTGTCGACGGCAAACCGCGGGTCGGGGGCGCGCGGGCCGACGGGGGCCCGGGGCCCCGCCGGGCGCGGACGGATCGTGGGCGGCCAGGTGGTTCCGCGCGCCGCTCGTGGGTGCGGGTGCCACGCTGGGGGGCATGGATCCCGTCGCCGCCCTGGACCGGATCGCCTTCCTGCTGGAGCGGTCGCTGGCGCCCGGCTACCGGGTGAAGGCCTTCCGCACCGCCTCCCGGACGCTGGCCGCGCTGCCGGACGGCGAGGTGGCGGAGCGGGTGTCGGACGGGACGCTGGAGTCGCTGAAGGGGGTCGGCCCGAAGACCGCGCAGGTGGTGCGGGAGGCCCTGGCCGGGCAGGTCCCCGGCTATCTGAGCAAGCTGGAGGAGGAGGCCGACGCGCGCGAGACCACCGGCCCCGGCGCACAGCTGCGGGCGCTCCTGCGCGGGGACTGCCACACGCACTCGGACTGGTCGGACGGCGGCAGCCCGATCGAGGAGATGGGGCGGGCGGCGATCGGGCTCGGCCACGAGTGGACGGTCCTGACGGACCACTCCCCCCGGCTGACCGTCGCCCGGGGCCTGTCCCCCGAACGGCTGCGCGAGCAACTGGACGTGGTGGCCGCGCTGAACGCGAGCTGGGCGCCGTTCCGGCTGCTCACCGGCATCGAGTGCGACATCCTCGACGACGGCTCGCTGGACCAGGAACCCGAACTGCTGGAACGGCTGGACGTCGTGGTGGTGTCCGTGCACTCCAAGCTGCGGATGGACGCACCCTCGATGACCCGCCGGATGGTGGCCGCCGTCCGCAACCCGCACGCGGACGTCCTCGGCCACTGCACCGGCCGGCTGGTCACCGGCAAGGGGCGGCCCGAGTCGGAGTTCGACGCGGACGAGGTGTTCGCCGCCTGCGCCGAGTCGGGCACGGCCGTGGAGATCAACAGCCGTCCCGAACGGCTCGACCCGCCCAAGCGGCTGCTGCGGGCGGCCGTGGCGGCCGGGGTGCTGTTCTCGGTCGACACCGACGCGCACGCCCCCGGCCAGCTGGACTGGCAGATCCTCGGCTGTGCCCGCGCCGAGGAGTGCGGGGTGCCGGCCGAGCGGGTGGTGACCGCGTGGTCCGCCGAGGAACTGCTGGCCTGGACCCGGGAGGGCCGGGTGCCGGCACGCGTGGCGGCTTCCTGACGTGGTACCCGACACCGGAACGGGAGAAAGGACCTAGCGGGATGGACCGTGCCGCCGTCTTCGACGTCGACGGAACCCTCGTCGACACCAATCATCTGCACGTCGTGACCTGGTGGGAGGCGTTCCGGCAGGCGGGCCACCGGGTGCCCATGCACGCCGTGCACCGGGCCGTGGGCCTCGGCTCCACCGATCTGATCGCCCATCTGCTGGGCGACGACCGCGACCAGGAGCAGGACGCCACGCTGAGCGCCGCCCACAAGGCGCTGTACGGCCAGTACTTCGACCGCCTGCCCGCCCTGCCGGGTGCCGGTGACCTGCTGCGCCGGCTGCACCGGGACGGCTGGCGGGTGGTGCTCGCCACCTCCGCGAGCGGCGCCGAGCTGGGCGCGCTGCGCCGGGCGATCGACGCCGACGACGCCATCGACGGCACCGCGAGCGCCGACGACGTGGAGCGGGGCAAGCCCGCGCCGGAGCCCGTGGAACACGCCCTGGAACTGGTGGGGGTGCCCGCCTCCCGCGCGGTGTTCGTCGGGGACACCGTGTGGGACATGCGCGCGGGCGGCAAGGCCGGGGTGCACTGCGTGGGCCTGCTGTGCGGCGGCGTCCCACGGGCCGACCTGGAGGAGGCCGGGGCGCGTTCGGTGTACGCCGATCCGGCCGACCTGCTGGATCGGCTGGCCGACAGCCCGCTGGCCTGAGCGTCGCCCAGGGTGAGCGAGGTCACGGGGCACGGCTGGAACACCCCAAGTCGGTTGCCCGTTGAACGAGCCGTGGATGCGGGCGGGACCGTGTCCCCGGGCCTCACCTTCAACCCACCGGGAAGATCGTCCGGCCGAGGCCCTGTGGAGCCCCTCGCCGCGAGGCGACCGCCGTCCGCGCCCACCAGTTGACCGCCCCGGTCGTGATTCCCCCGTCGCGGCCGGGGCTTTCCCGTGCCGCCGCCGTGTGCCCGCGCCCCGCACGGGTACCCGGCGGGTCCCCCGAAGCCCCGCGGGAAGGAGCCGAAGGTGAGCAGCGCAACGGGCAGCAGGGTCGTGGTCACGGGCGCCACCGGCAACGTCGGTACGAGTGTGGTGCGCCTGCTCTCGGAGGACCCCGGGATCAAGTCGGTACGGGGTCTCGCGCGGCGCAGGCCCGCATGGTCCCCGGCCAAGGTGGAGTGGGGCTCGATCGACCTCTCGTCCGAGACGGCGAACCTGGCCGAACGGTTCGAGGGCGCCGACGCCGTCATCCATCTGGCCTGGGCGTTCCAGCCCACCCACGATCCGGTCGCCACCTGGCGGACCAACGTGCTGGGCGGCATCCGGGTGTTCGAGGCGGTCGCGGCGGCCCGGGTGCCGGTGCTGGTGCACGCCTCCTCCGTGGGCGCCTACTCGCCCGGCCCCAAGGACCACGCGGTGGACGAGTCGTGGCCCACGCACGGCTGGCCGGACGCCGCCTACTGCCGGGAGAAGGCCTACCTGGAACGTGTCCTGGACACCTTCGAGCGCGACCATCCCGAGGTGCGGGTGGTGCGGATGCGCCCGGCGTTCCTGTTCAAGTGGGAGTCGGCGAGCGAGCAGCGGCGGATCTTCGGCGGCCGGTTCCTGCCGGGCCCGCTGGCCCGGCCCGAGATGCTGCCGTTCCTGCCGGACGTCCCCGGGCTGCGGGTGCAGGCGCTGCACACCGACGACGCCGCCGAGGCCTACCGTCTCGCGCTGCGCTCGAAGACCGCCCGCGGCGCGTTCAACCTCGCCGCCGATCCACCGGTCGACGCGGCTCTCCTGGGCGAGATGCTCGGCACCCGCCCGGTGCGGCTGCCGCGCACGGCGGCCCGCTCGGCGATCGCCGCGGCCTGGGGGCTGCGGCTGCTGCCCGCCTCCCCGCACCTGTTCGACGCGGTCCTGCGGCTGCCACTGATGGACTGCGCCCGGGCGCACACCGAACTCGGTTGGCGCCCGCGGCGCACGGCGGACGAGGTGCTGCGGGAGTTCCTGGAGGGCCTGCAGAAGGGCGGCGGAATGGATACCGAACCGATGCGGGGCCGCAAGGTCGGCTGAGCCGACGCCGAACAGAGGAGGAAGCCCATGACCGCACAGCGCGACCCCGAGAGTGGTCAGCCGGCGCGCCCGGTCCCCCGTGACCTGCCGGACCAGCAGGCCCGCCCCGGCGGGGACCCGTGGGACGCGGCCTCGCGCCCCACGCCGGGGGCCGAACCGGCGACGGACGAGGAGGACACGGAACGGGACGTGCCCGACACCGACGAGGCCGGCAGCGGCCCCCGGGGCGCACCGCCCAGCCCCACGGACGAACCGACCCCGCAGGAACCCACCGCCTGAGCCGGGGCGGCGCGGCTTCGCGGCGCTGCGTGTCACGTCGTCGGCGGCGTCACGGGCGTGACCCGGTACGCGGCCGACCGCCCGGTGTCGGTCAGAGCGGCGCCGCGGCCTCGGCCGGAGGCGCGGACGACCGCCGGCCGCGAGACGCACCGGTGAGAAGCCCGCCCGGGCCCGGCCACCGCCCCGGTCCACTCAAGCTTGCTGGCGCCAGTGCAGGTGACCTCGCCGCCTCGGCCCGGCGCGCGACCGCCGCCTGGCGAAACACGCCCGCTGGAAGCCCACCGGGCCAGCCGCCGGATCCGGTCCGCTCCGGCTCGCCCAGCGCCGGTTCACACGGCTTCGTGGCCTCGCCCGGATGTACGGCGGACCGCCGGCCGCCCGGCGAGGCACACCCGTGAGGAGCCCGCCCGGGCCCGGCCGCCAGCCCCCACTCCGCCTGGCCCGATCTCGGTTCAAGTGACCTCGCCGCCTCGGCCCGGCGCGCGGTCGGCCGCCGGACTTCCGGCCGTCGGCTCCCGCCGTCCGGTCAGGTGCCCCCGGTGTCGAACCCCTTCCGGCGAACCGCCGGAGGCACTCAGCGCGGGGCGCGTTCCTCCAGTGCGGCACGCCAGGCCGGGTGCCGGTCGGCGGCGGCCGGTTCGGCGCGGCGGCCGCCGCGGGTGAAGAAGTCGGCGAGGGGCAGGATGGCCGCGCCGACGGTGACCGCGTCGGGCCCGAGCCTGCCGAGGTCGATGCCGACCTTGTCGGCCGGGTGGCGCAGGGCGTACGTCAAGGCGTGACGGCGTACGGCGGGCAGGAAGCGGGTGCCGAGCTGGAGCCCCGCCCAGCCGCCGATCAGGATCTTCTCGGGCTGGAACAGGTTGATCAGGTCCGACAGGCCGGCACCGAGGTACTCGGCGGTCTCCTCCAGGACGGCGAGCGCGACGGGATCGGGTTCCCGGTCGTCGGCCGGGTAGGCGGCGGCGAGCATCGCGGTGAGCGCGGTCTCCTCGTCCACGCCCTCGGGCGGCCGCCCGCCCTCCTCGCGCCAGCGGGCGAGCAGTGATTCGGCGCCGGCGTAGGCCTCCAGGCAGCCCGGCGCCCCGCACCGGCAGCGGCGGCCCCGGACCCGTACGGTCAGGTGGCCCCACTCCACGGCGCGCCCGTGCTCCACCTCGGGGGTGACCAGACAGGCGCCGACGCCGGAGCCGAAGAGCACGACCACCGCGTTGCGCGCGCCGCGCCCGGCGCCGAACCACATCTCGGCCTGGCCCAGGGTCTTGGCGCCGTTGTCGATGAAGTACCGCACGCTCTCCGGGAGCCGGGAGGAGGCGCGGAGCAGCTCCTCGAGCGGGACCGCGCTCCAGCCGATGGTCTGCCCGTGCACCACGGCCCCCCGGTCCGCGGTGTACTCGACGATGCCGGGCACGCCGACCCCGACGCCGAGCAGCCGCTCGGGCACGGCCGCCTCGGCCGCGAGGACCTCGGCGATGCCGTCGCGGATGTGGCCGACGATGACGTCGACGTCGTAGCCCTGCTGGGTCAGCGGGCGCTCGGTGCGGGCGAGTTCGGTGAGGCCGAGGTCGAACAGCTCGACCCGGACGCGCGTCTCGCCGACGTCGACGCCGATCATCTGCCCGCTGTGCGGGGCGACGCGCAGCAGGGTGCGGGGCCGGCCGCCGTCGGAGTCGACGCTGCCGGCCTCCTCCACGAGACCGTCGGCGACGAGGTCCGCGACCACGTTGCTGACCGAGCCGGAGCTGAGTCCGGTGGCGGGGCCCAGCTCGAAGCGGCTGAGCGGGCCGTCGAAGTAGAGCCGCTGCAGCACGGCCGTGCGGTTTCCCCGCCTGAGGTCGCGTACCGTGCGCCCGTTCCGCCCCGCCATGTGGTTCCCTCCGAACCTTGTCCCGACCTGCAACATACCCTCCGGAACAGGCGGGACGCGACTTTCTGACAACCCTTATTTCATGTAATGAGCGAAGCGGCGCGCACTGTGACCGGCCCAGAACGGCCCGCACGACTCACCGGCTCCCCCACCGCACACCTCTCCCTGCCCGCCCTGCGTACAGGGTACGGAAGGCCCGGCGTCCTCCAGGTGCCTTACGGCACGCTCGCCGCGGCCGTCTTCCCGGGCCGCCGCGCTCAGCATGTGCACCGACCTCCAGTGCCCGCTGTACGTGCGCGGCAGGAAGGCGCCGGAGTCCGGGGCCCGGTTCGAGGAGAGCCTGACCCTCGACGAGCAGATCGCCCGGACGACCGGCAACCTCTCCGCCTTCCTCGACAAGCTGTACGTCTGAACCCGTACCTCCGAACCGCCGAGCGCCCCGGCCGAAAAGCGTCGGTGCCCGGCGGGCGGCAGGGGATCGTTGGGCCGTACGGCCGCCGCTCCGGTCCACCGGGTGCACCGCGCCGGTGCGCCCCTCGCCTCTCCGGTACCGCGACCACCTTTCCCACAGACAGGCGCGCATCCCGGTGAGTACCCGACGCCCTCGGCCCCGTCGACGGCCTCGCCCGCCCCCGTACTGTTCCCCTCGCCTCGTGCCCTGATCGACGAGACCGATCCGGGAGTCCTCGCGGACAGCTTCGGTCCGCGAATGCGCACGTTCGACCACGGCGAGGACGGGGAACAGGCCAAGGGATGCTCGACGTACGGAAGTGGACCGCAGATCTGCGGCGCCTGATCCCGCGCCGCCGGGAACCGGTGGTCGTCCAGACACTGCGGTCGGCCGCCGCGGCGACGATCGCCTACGTCATCGCGCTCCGGCTGAGTCCGGAACCGGCACCGCTGACCGCGCCGCTCACCGCCCTGCTGGTCGTCCAGGTCACCTTCTACGCCACCCTCACCAACGGCATCCGCCGGGTGAACTCGGTGGTGGCCGGCGTCCTGGTCGCCATCGCCTTCAGCCTCCTGGTGGGCCTGACCTGGTGGAGCCTCGCGCTGCTGATCGTGGCGTCGCTGGCGGTGGGTCATCTGGTGCGGGTCGACGAGTACGTGGCCGAGGTGGCGATCAGCGCCATGCTGGTGCTCGGGGTGACCACCGTCGGCTTCACCGCCTGGGCGCGGATCGTGGAGACGCTGATCGGGGCGGTGGTCGGGATGGCCTGCAACCTGCTGCTGCCGCCACCGGTGTGGGTGGACCAGGCCGGCGAGTCGATCGAGGACCTGGCGCGCCGGGTGCGGCAGCTGATGCTGCGCACGGGTGAGGAGGCGGCGGGCCGCACCCCGTGGGAGCTGGCCGCCGAGCGGCTGCACGAGGCGCGCCGGCTCGACCACGACATCGTCCAGGTGGACGCGGCGCTGCGGCAGGCCGAGGACAGTCTGCGGCTCAATCCGCGGGTGAAGGAGGGCCTGCTGCACCGGGTGGTGCTGCGCACGGGTCTCGACACCCTGGAGATCTGCACCGTCGTGCTGCGCGTCCTCGCCCGGACCTTCACGGACCTGGCGAAGGCACGCAGGTCCGAGGAGCTGTTCCCGCCCCGGGTCGGGGCCATGGTGGAACAGCTGCTCGCACAGATCGCCGACGCTGTGGTCAGCTTCGCGGTGCTGGTGACCACCCAACTGAGCGAGAACGCCGAGTCGGCGGAGGCGCGGCTGACGGCCGAGCTGCACAGCGCGGCCGGCACCCGCGACCGGCTCGCCGAGCTGCTGCGCGAGCAGGTGCGGGCGGACTGGGCGAACTGGCAGCTGCTGGGCGCCGTGCTGACCGAGGCGAACCGGATGATCGACGAGCTCGACACCGAGCACCGGACCCGCCGGCTCTTCGAGGAGCTGGACCGGGTGTCCCGGGAGCAGCGGGCGAAGCTGCCGCGGATGACCCGGGTGCGCGAGCGCCTCGGCGTGCAGGACCAGCTGTGGCGGAACCGTACGGGGGTCGGCGAGCGTTCTCCGTGAGGGAGCGCCGGGCGGGGCCGGCGCGTGAGGCGAGGGGGCGGGCCGATGGCCGGATCCGGGGTACGGATCGACGGGAACACACTGCGGCTGCCGGGCGGTGTGGCGGTGCGGTTCATCCGCACGCTGCGGCTGCCCGAGACGGGCACGCACCCGCTGCCGCCGGGGCTTGGCGAGTTCCCGGTCCGGCGGGTGTCCGACTACGCCGACCGGGTGCCGCAGGAGTGGCGGGCGCGCGGCGGTGTGATGCTGCCGGTCTACCTGCGGGAGGCCATGTGGCTGAGTTTCGCCGGCACGGTGGAGCCGGCCGCCCTCCAGGTGGGCGTGGGCAAGGTGTGCGCGGTCTCCGGCGAGCCGTGGCGCGGTCGGCCGGCCCGCGGCCCGCAGAACTACGTGGTGCTGCCCCGTCAGCCCTGGCTGGACGGCATCAACTCCGGCAAGGGCACGGTCCGCCAGTTCGTCGCCGTGCCGCTGGGTCTCGGGGCGACCGTGGAGGGCCAGGTCACCGGCGAGGAGGTGTGGGGCGGCGTACAGCTGCAGTCTTTCCCGCTGCGGCCGGACGTCCTGGCCGACTGGCGGCGCCAGGAGCGGGAGCGTGAGCGGTCGATGACGGCGCCGGGCGGGTACGGCGGGCCGCTGCCGGTGGCCGGCTTCGGCGCGCCGGCGCCGATGGCGGCGCCCGCGCCGGGCGGTCCCCCGCCGTCGGCCTCGGCCCCGGCGCCCGGGGCGCCCCCGCGGCGCGCGGCGGCCATGGGCCTGGGCGTCGGCGGCTCGATGCGCCAGGAGGTCTACCGGGACGACCGGCCGCTCACGGACTGGGCCGAGACACCCGCCGGGCGGGTGTTCGTGCACCTGGTGACGCCTCCGGAGTGGCGACGCATCACCGGCGAGGCGCCCCCGCCGTCCCCGGTGGACCGGGCGGCGTACACCAGCGCGGGACTGCCCTGGTTCGACTACTACGACGAGGACGCCGAGGACCTGGCCCCCGCGGACACGCTGGAGGCGGTCAAGCCGGTCGGGGACTGGCTCGGGGACGACCTGGAACCGTGGCAGCAGCCGTCGGCGGGCCAGGTGCTCCCACTGAAGGACGCGCCGGGCAAGCCGGTCGAGGACGGGGACTGGTGAGCCCCGTCGTTGCACCCCGCGCAACGCCCGTTGCCGGTCTTGCCTTTGACGGCGCATCCGCGCCAAGGTGGCTGGGACGCGGGGGGCTACCGACGACCTGAGGTGCTCGATGGAGACGGACGCGCGGGCGGCGCGGGCAGGCTGGAGCAGGCGCCGGTTCGTGGGCGCCGCGGCGGGCGCGGCCGCGGTGGTGGCCGTGCCCGCGCCCGCGGCGCCCCCGGCGGAGCGGGCCCCGGCCGCGAGACAGCGCCCGGCGGCCCGGCCGCCCCGGCGCGACGACCGCCCGCGCCCGCTCCTCCTCGGCACGTACACCTCCGTCGAGGGCGGCGGCAGCGGCATCGGACTGGCCTCGTACGACCCGGCGACGGGTGCGATCACCGGCTCGGGAAGCCTGGCGCGGGTGCCCGACCCGTCATACCTCGCGGCGCACCCGGACGGCCGCACCCTGTACGCGGTCGACGAGCGCCCGGACGGCGGGGTGAGCGCCGTACGCCTCGCGGACCGGCGCGTCCTCGGCAGCCGGGGCACGGGCGGCGGCGGGCCGTGCCACCTGTCGGTGCACCCGAGCGGCCGCTGGTTGCTGAGCGCCAACTACACGTCGGGCAGTGTCGCCGTGCACCCGATCGACGCCACGGGCGCCCTCGGTGAGCGCGCCGACCTGGTCACGCACACCAGCCCGCCACCCGGCCCCGGCCGGCAGGGCCCGCACGCGCACCAGGTCGTCACCTCCCCCGACGGCGGCCATGTCCTCGCCGTCGACCTGGGCACCGACACCGTCTACAGCTACCGCCTCGACCAGGCGAAGGGCACGCTGACCGAGGTCGCCCGAGCGCGAACCCGGCCGGGCGCGGGCCCGCGCCATCTGACCTTCCACCCGGACGGCCGGCACGCCTATCTGGCCAACGAGGTCGACGACACGGTCACCGTCTGCGGCTACGACCCGGCCACCGGCCGCCTGACGATCGGCGCCCCGCAGCCGACGGGCTCCGGCGCGGGCACCAACTACCCGGCGCAGATCCTGGTGACCGCGAACGGCTCGTACGCCTTCCTCGCCAACCGCGGCGACAACAGCATCGCGCGGTACGCCGTCGAGGACGGCGGGGCGGGGCTGCGCCTGCTGGGCACGGTGCCGGCCGGTGGGGACTTCCCCCGGCAGATCGCCTTCTCGCCGGACGGCCGGCTGCTGTTCGCGGCGAACCAGCGCTCCGGCACGGTCAGCGTCTTCCGAGTGGACCCCGACCGTGGTGAACTGCGCGCGGCGGGCGAGCCGTTCGCGTCACCCGTCGCCGTCTGCGCGCTGCCGCTGTAGGGCGCGCGGGCAGCCGGCGGCGCTCGCCCGGGCGAGCAGCGCGTGCACGCGCTCGGTGAGCTGCGCGACGTCGTCGGCGGGCGTGTGGAACGCCAGCCGTACGTCGCCGTGGGCGCGGGCGCGTTCGATGCGCAGGGTGAGCCCGTGCCGGTCGACGGCCAGGGGCATGACCCGGGTCGCGGCGTGCAGACTCTCGGGCCGCACCAGCCGGGTGAGCCGCTCGACGGCGTCCGGGTGGGCGTCGGCGAGGTGGGTGAGCAGCCGGGCCTCGGCGGCGGCCAGCGGGTCGGGCCGGGCCGCGGCGAACTCGCCCGGGTCGACGAGCACGGCGCCGGAGGGCCGGCGCAGCACCACGCGCGTGGGCCGGAACAGCAGCGCCCCGCCCGCGGCCGGGGCGAACCAGCCGGCCAGCCACACCCTGGCCCGGATCCGGTCGCGCACCGGCACGGGCGCCGGGTCGGCGAACTCCATTACTGCGGACGGCTCTTGGCGCGGTGCGCACAGCGCGGCCGCGAACAGGGCGCTGTCCTCGGGCACGTCGAGGAGCACCCCGCCGTCGCCGGTCACGGTGTGCGCGCCGACGTACTCCTCGCGCGCGCCGTCGGCGGTCACCCCGCACGACCACGCGGTGGCGAGCACCGACCGCGCCCGCTCCGCCGCGCCGGGTCCGGCCGCCCAGTCCTGCGTGTCACCCATCCCGATCACTCCTTAGGTAAGCCTTGCCTAACCTGTCGGAGTTCCGGGCGCGCGCCAACCACGCCCCGCCCGTACGGCTCGCCGTTACGCGATGACGCCCAGCAGGGCCCGTGCGCACAGGTCCCGCACCTGCTCCCGGGTCAGCTCGCCGTCCCGCAGCCACTCAAGGCAGACGGCCGTGGTGAACGCGAGCCAGCCGCGCACCGCGAGGCGCACCCGGGGCGTGCCCGCGAAGGCGGACCCGAACTCGGGGTCGGCGGCCAGCGCGGCGAGGATCTGCCGCTCCTGGGCGGCGAGGGCCCGCCGGTAGACGCGGCGCACGGCCTGGTCGCCGGCCGCGTCGGCCCGGTGGAAGGCGCGGAAGCCGTGGGCGTGGGCCTGGACGTAGGCGAGGTACGTGTCGAGGCCGGCGGTGAGCTGTTCGCGCACCGGCATCCCGGGCACGGCCGCCGTCATGCGCAGCATCCGCTCGCTCTCGCGCTCCACGACCGCGGCGAAGAAGTCCCGCTTCGTCGGGAAGTAGTGGTAGAGGAGCCCGCGGGAGACCCCGGCGATCTCGGCGACCTGCTCGATCCACACGTCGTCGTACGGGCTCTCGGAGAACAGCTTCGCCCCGACCGACAGCAGTTGCTCACGCCGTTCCCCGGTGCTGAGTCTGCGCCGGGTGCGCTCCCCCTGGTTCGCGGGCATGCCGTCACTTTACTTGACGCCGATTCAACGAGCGCCCCACACTGAAACGCGCTATTGAACCCAAGTACAACACGCGCGTCACAGGTGCAACGGTCCGCGGGATCAAGGGAGATCGCGTCATGGCTCAGACGACGGAGGCCGGGCTGCCGAAAGGGTTCCGCGGTGCCGAGCACGGCTGGCCCGAGCTGCGCCGCATCCCGCACCCACCGCGCCGGGTGCCGCTGCTCGGCGATGTGCTGGGCGTCGACCGGCGCCGTCCCCTTCAGGACTCGATGCGCTTCGCGCGCGAGCTCGGCCCGGTCTTCCGGCGCCGGGTCTTCGGCAACGAGTTCGTCTTCCTGTGGGGTTCGCGCCTGGTCGCCGACCTCTCCGACGAGTCCCGCTTCGCCAAGCACGTGGGCCTCGGAGTCGCCAACCTGCGTCCGGTGGCCGGGGACGGCCTGTTCACCGCCTACAACCACGAGTCCAACTGGCAGCTCGCGCACGACGTCCTGGCGCCGGGATTCAGCCGCGAGGCCATGGAGGGCTACCACGGCATGATGCTCGCGGTGGCCGCGCGGCTGACCGGCCACTGGGACCGGGAGCTGGCCGCTGAACGGCCGGTGGACGTGCCCGGCGACATGACCAAGTTGACCCTGGAGACCATCGCGCGCACCGGCTTCGGCCACGACTTCGGGTCCTTCGAACGGGATCGGCCGCACCCCTTCGTCCGGGCGATGGTGGGCACGCTGACCTACGCGCAGCGGCTCAACAGCGTGCCCGTACCGCTCGCTCCGCTGCTGCTGCGCGGTCCCGCACGGCGCAACGCGGCCGACATCGCCCACCTGAACCGCACGGTGGACGCTCTCGTGGCGGCCCGCCGGCGCTCCGGCGGGGGTGACGGCGACCTGCTGGACCGCATGCTGGAGACGGCGCACCCGGAGACCGGCGAGCGGCTGTCGGCCGAGAACGTCCGCAAGCAGGTGATCACGTTCCTGGTGGCGGGCCACGAGACCACCTCGGGCGCGCTCTCCTTCGCCCTGTACTACCTGGCCCGGCACCCGGAGGTCGCCGCCAGGGCCCGCGCCGAGGTGGACCGCGTCTGGGGCGACACCCCCGAACCCGGCTACGACCAGGTCGCCAAGCTGCGCTACGTGCGCCGGGTGCTGGACGAGTCGCTGCGGCTGTGGCCGACCGCGCCCGCCTACGCCCGGGAGGCCCGGCAGGACACGGTCCTGGCCGGGGAGCACCCGATGCGCCGCGGCGCGTGGGCGCTGGTGCTGCTGCCGATGCTGCACCGCGACCGCGAGGTCTGGGGCGAGGACGCGGAGCGGTTCGACCCGGACCGCTTCGAGGCGGGCGCCGTGCGGGCCCGGCCGCCGCACACCTTCAAGCCGTTCGGCACCGGCGCGCGGGCCTGCATCGGCCGCCAGTTCGCCCTGCACGAGGCGACGCTCGTGCTCGGACTGCTGCTGCGCCGCTACGACGTGCGGCCCGAGCCCGGCTACCGGCTCCGGGTGACCGAGCGGCTGACCGTCATGCCGGAGGGGCTGCGGCTCCGGCTGGAGCGGCGTCCCGCGCCCGCGCCGGCCCCGGTCACCGTCCCGGACGACGGCTCGGGCTCAGCCGCCCGTTGCCCAGTGCACGGGGCGGGTGACTGACCCGGGCAGCCGGGTGCCGGCGCTGCCCCGGGCCGCGTTCACCTGCGGCTGGGTGAGGAAGAAGGCGCCGGTGAGGTCCGCGTCGGTCAGGTCGGCGTCGCGCAGGTCGGCGCCGATCATGTCGGCGTCGCGCAGATCCGCGCCGGTGAGGTCGGCGGCGATCAGATAGGCGCCGCGCAGGCTGGCCCCGCGCAGGTCCGCGCCCCGCAGCCGGGCGCCGATGAGGTCGGCGCCGCGACGGTCCCTGCCGCCCCCCTTCCCTGCCTTCGCGGCCTTCCCGGCCTTGGCGTTCCCGCCCTTGGCGTTCCCGCCGGGCCTGCCGTTCCGGTCCGGCTTCCCGTCGGGCACGGGGACGCCCGCCCGGACCAGCTCACTGGTGCGCAGCAGGAGCACGTTGACCTCCTGCCGGTGCGCCGCGACGTCCAGCGCGGCCAGCTCCTGCGGGGTGCCCAGGGTGAGCCGTTCGGTCTGCTCCAGGAGCCGGCGCAGGTCGGGGTGGACGGGCCGGGCGGCCTCCAGGCCCAGGGCCTCGGTGAGGTACCACAGCAGTTCGTGCAGCTGGCGGACGACCGGGAAGACGTCGAACATCCGGCGGGCGTGCTCCTTCGGCCCCGTCCGCCAGTCCTGCCCGCCGAAGGTGACCCGCGAGACCTTCTGGCCGGCGCCGAAGCAGTCGTAGACCGTGCAGCCCGTGTAGCCCTTCGCGCGCAGGTCGGCGTGGATGCCGCAGCGGTGGTCGCCGCCGAGGTTCGCGCAGGGCCGGCCCGCGGGCTTGTCCACGGGGAAGTCCGCGGAGGCGGAGAACGGCAGGACGACGCAGCACAGCCCGAAGCACTGGGCGCAGTCGCCGCGCAGGGCGGAGCGGTCGGTGGTGTGGTCCGGCATGACGTCCAGCCTAGTGGCCCGTGTCCTCACCCCACCGGCCTGTCCCGACCCGCCTCGGCCTGCGCGTACGGCCTGGCGCCGGCTCAGCCCCCGAGCGCGGGGAGCGCGAGACGGGCGAGCCGGTCCGGGTCGGCCAGGATGGTCGAACCCTACGGACTCCGCAGGGCGCCCTCCCGCCGGCTCACGCCTCGTCCCGGGTGAGCGCGAGGAGGCGGTCCAGGACCCTCGGTGCCCCGGCGCGCAGGCCGTCGTGCTCGAACTCGTCGGTGACCCAGGTGCGCAGGCCCCGGACGGCGTGCGCGGTCCGCAGGGAGTGGGCGGTGTCCACGTACATGTCGTCGTGGTAGATCGCCGCCGCGACGGGAACCTCGTTGGCGGCGAGCCGGTCCGGGTCGTACAGGGGCTCCCAGTCCGTGCGGGCGGCGAGCAGTTCGGCGGTCTCGCGCAGCGGTCGCAGGGCCGGATCCGTCTCGAACATCCAGGGGTGCACCGTCTCGCCGGTGAACAGCACCGGGGTGTCGCCCGCGAGCGCCTTGGCGGCGTCGAACTGCGGGAACTCCGAGCGGACGCGCTCGGCGGCCCAGGCGGTGGGCCGGGCGTCCTGGCCGTAGATCGACTCGTGCGCGAGGGCGTACAGCGGGTGCCCCGCGTACGACAGCAGGCTCTGGGCCTGCTCCTGGAAGGAGTCCGACAGCTCCGTGCCACCGGGGGTGCGGACGAACGCGTCCTCCAGCAGGTAGTGCAGGCGGTGGCTGCCGTCGCTCGCGCCCAGCATGAGCCCGAGGGACTGGAACGCCTCCACGGTGAGGCGATAGCCGCCGGGCAGGACGACGTCGTGGGTGAGCAGGTGGTCGGCGATCCGGCGGGCCCGTTCGACGTCCTGGGGGTACCGGGCGTAATGGGCGGTGACCTTGCGTTCCACGCGCGGGTACGCGGCCCGGTAGACGTCGTCGGCGTGGGCGTCCAGGGAGGGCAGGCCGCCGGTGATGACGGCGGTGCTCAGCCCCTCGGGAGCCAGCGAGAGGTACGACACCGTGCAGAAGCCGCCGAAGCTCTGGCCGAGCACGGTCCAGGGGGCGCCGCCGGTCACCTCGCGGCGGACGGCCTCGCAGTCGCGGACGATGGAGTCGGCGCGGAAGCGGGTGAGGTGGTCGGCCTGCGCGGCGGGGCCGCCGCGCAGCGGGAGCGTCTGCCGGGTGGCGGGCGTGGAGCGGCCCGTGCCGCGCTGGTCGAGGAGGAGGACGCGGTAGTCCTTCAGGGCGCGGTCGAGCCATGCCTGACGTCCGACGAAACGGTTCGCCCCGAAGCCGGGGCCGCCCTGCAGGTACAGCAGCCAGGGCAGGTCCTGCCCCGCCCGGTCGCTCGCGACGGCCTCCCGGGCGTACAGCTCGATGGTCTCGCCCCCGGGGTCGCCGTGGTCGAGGGGCACGGTGAAGTGGCGGTCGGTGAGGACGACACCGGGCTGACGGTAGCTGTGACTCAACGAATCTCCCGGGACGGACGGTACGGACGCGTCCCAGTTCAGCACATGGACGGCCGTGGGCCGAGCCCCGGGATCATGGTTTGTTACTGAACGAGCGGTCAGCGGGCGGCGAGGCTGGAGCGGCGTACCACCAGCTCCGGCTGGAGCACCACCCGGCGGTGCTCGTGGACGCCGGGTCCGGTCCGGTCCCCGGACTCGTACTCCGTCTCCTCCAGCAGCAGTTCCGCGGCGAGGGCGCCCATGGTGACGGCGGGCTGGCGGACCGAGGTGAGCGGCACGGCCGCCGCCGCGGCGAACTCGATGTCGTCGTACCCGACGATGGCCAGGTCGTCGGGTACGGTGACACCGGCCGCGTACAGGGCCTGGAGCACGCCTAGGGCGAGCAGGTCGTTGGCGCAGAAGACGGCGGTGGGTCGGTCGGCGAGCCCGAGGAGACGGGCTCCCGCGTCCCGGCCGGCGGCGACGTCGAGGCGCTCGGTGGGCAGTTCGCGCAGCGCGTCGGGGCCGAGGCCGGCCTCGGCGAGGGCGTTCAGGGCACCGGTGCGCCGGTCGCGGACCTGGTTGAGGCCGGGCGGCCCGCTGACGTAGGCGATGGAGCGGTGTCCGGCGTCCACGAGGTGGCGGACCGCCAGCGCGCCGCCCGCCACGTCGTCCACGGAGACCGAGCACTCGGTGGCGCCCTCGGCGACCCGGTCGACCAGCACGAACGGGATGCCGTGCCGGCGGAAGGCGGCGATGTTGCGGCCGGTGGCGTCGGCCGGGGTGAGCAGCACCCCCCGGACCCGCTGTTCGGCGAAGAGCGACAGGTAGTCGGCCTCCTCGGCCGCGTTCTGCGCGCTGTTGCAGACCATCACGCCGAGCCCCGCGTCGCGGGCGGCACGCTCGGCGCCGCGCGCCACGTCCACGAAGAAGGGGTTGCCCATGTCGAGCACCAGCAGCCCCATGATCCGGCTGCGGCCCGCGCGGAGCTGGCGCGCGGACTCGCTGCGGACGTAGCCGAGCCGGTCGATCGCGGACAGCACCCGCGCCCGGGTCTCGCTGGCGACGGAGTCCGGGCGGTTGATCACGTTCGACACGGTCCCGACCGACACTCCGGCGGCGCGGGCGACGTCCTTGATACCCACCGACTGGGCCATCGGGCGGGGACCTCCAGGGGATGAGGGGGTGGCGGCGAAGGCCTGCACAGGCGAGAGGGCCTTCACATTACCGTCATGACCGGTTTGGCGGCCCCGGTCGGGGCGGCGGCGCGGGCTCGGTCACACCGAGCCCGGCCGGGGCGGTGCCGGTGGTCACCGCCGCCGTACGGCAGGGTCCGGACCCGGGGGCGCGGCGGCTCCCGGCCCCCGGTCGTGGGTCAGGCCAGGTGGAACACCTCGGTGAGGGGTTCCATGGCCTCGTCGGGCCGGGCGCCGTCCGGCGACTCGAAGAACGGCGCCATCTCGGCCTGCCGGCGGGCGTTGACGTCGGTGGCCGCCATGGCGGCCTGGGCCGCGGCGAAGTCCTCGGTCTCCAGGTAGCCGACGAGCAGTCCGTCGTCCCCCAGGAAGAGCGAGTAGTTGTGCCAGCCGGCCGCCTTGAGGGCGTCGAGCATGTCCGGCCACACGGCGGCGTGCCGCGCGCGGTACGCGTCGAGGCGGTCCGCCCGGACCTTCAGCAGGAAGCACACGCGCTGCATCAACGGCCCCTCGCGGCCAGGGCCTGTAGCGAAAGTGGTCCTCTGCCGCGCTCCGGGCGACGAGGCCCCTTTCGCAACAGGCCCTAGAAGTCGAACCGGTCGATGTTCTTGGTGTCGAACACGGTGGGCCTGCCCAGGTTGATCACGCCGTCCTTGCCGATGGTGTAGGTCGTGGAGCCGGCCTTGAAGGTCTCGCCCTCCTTGCCGGTGATCTGCCCGGAGGCCAGGGCGACGGCGGTGCGCGCGGCGAGGTCGCCGAGCTTGGCCGGGTCCCACAGCTCGAAGGCGTCGACGGTGCCGTTCTTGACGTACTTGCGCATGTCGTTCGGCGTGCCGAGGCCGGTCAGCCTGACCTTGCCCTTGTACTTGGAGCCGGACAGGTACTGCGCGGCCGCCTTGATGCCGACGGTGGTCGGGGAGATGATCCCCTTCAGGTTCGGGTGCTCCTGGAGCAGGCCCTGGGTCTGCTGGAAGGACTGCTGCGCGTCGTCGTTGCCGTAGGCGACCTTGACGAGCTTGACGTTCTTGTACTTGGGGTCCTTCAGCTCGTCCTTCATGTAGCCGATCCAGGTGTTCTGGTTCGTCGCGGTCTGCGCGGCGGACAGCACCGCGATCTCGCCCTTGTAGCCGATCTGTTCGGAGAGCAGCTGCACCTCGGTGCGGCCCAGGTCCTCGGCGGAGGCCTGCGAGATGAAGGCGTTGCGGCAGCCCGGGTTGGTGTCGGAGTCGTAGGTGACGACCTTGATGCCGTTGGACATGGCCTGCTTGAGCGCCGTGCACAGGGCACCGGGGTCCTGTGCGGAGACGGCGATGGCGTTCACCTGCTGCTGGGTGAGGGTGTTGACGTAACTGACCTGCCCGGAGGTGTCGGTGGCGCTGCTCGGGCCCACTTCCTTGTACGTGGAGCCGAGTTCGGCCAGGGCCTTCTCGCCGCCCTTGTCCGAGGTGGTGAAGTAGGGGTTGTTGACCTGCTTGGGCAGGAAGCCGACGGTCAGCCCCTTCTTGGTGGCCGCGTTCGGGTCGGCCTTGCCGGCGGAGGAGGCCGTGCCGGAGTCGTCCTCGACGTCGCTCTTGGTGGTGCCGCCGCAGGCGGTCAGGGCGAGGGCGAGCGAGGTGGCGGCGGCGAGCGCGGCGCAGGCGCGGCGCAGGGTTGACGCGTGCATACCGAGGTCCTTTGTGTACGGGGGTGGGTGCCACGCGCCCGGGCGGGCGCGGACGGATGTCGGGGGCGGGCCGGGCACGAGCGGCCGGGCGGCCCGCGGACGGTCTAACCGGCGGAGCCGGCCGCCCTGGCCAGGGCGATCTGCCGGGCGACCCGCGGGCCGAGCACGGAGACCACGAGCAGCACGCCGGTGACGACGATCTGCGACTGGGCGGAGACGTTCAGCAGGCTCATCACGTTCTGCAGCGCGCCCAGCAGGAAGACGCCCGCGATCGCGCCGCCGAGCGTGCCCCTGCCGCCGTCGAAGTCGATGCCGCCCAGCAGCACGGCGGCGACGACGGAGAGTTCGAGTCCGGTGGCGTTGTCGTAGCGGGCGCTGGCGTAGTGCAGGGCCCAGAAGATGCCGGTGAGGGAGGCCATGAGGCCGGTCACGGTGAACAGGACGAGCTTGTGCCGCCGGACGCGGACGCCGGCGAAGCGTGCGGCCTCCTCGCCGGCGCCGATCGCGAACAGCGACCGGCCGAACGGGGTGGCGTGCAGCACCAGGACGGCGATCACCAGCAGGACCAGGAAGGGCAGGAAGGCCTGCGGCAGGAAGGTGCCGCCGAGGCGCCCGGCGGCGAACTGCTGGTACTGGGCGGGGAAGTCGGTCACCGCGTCGGAACCGAGCACGATCTGCGCGATGCCGCGGTAGGCGGCGAGGGTGCCGATGGTGACGGCGAGGGACGGCAGCCCGAGGCGGGTCACCAGCAGGCCGTTGACCAGCCCGCACACCACGCCCAGCAGCAGGCACACCGGGATGATCGCCTCGATGGCCATGCCCTCGTTCCACAGCCGCCCCATCACCGCACCGGACAGGCCCGCGGTGGAGGCGACGGACAGGTCGATCTCCCCGGCGACCACCAGCAGGGTCATGGGCAGGGCGATGAGGGCGATCGGCAGCGTGTTGCCGATCAGGAAGGACAGGTTGAGGGCGTTGCCGAAGCCGTCCACGAAGGTGAAGGAGAACAGCAGCAGGACGACCAGGAGCGCGCCGACGACCGTGTCCCAGCGGATGGCGCGGGTGAGCGACTCAGGCACCGGTGTTCTCCTTCGCGACGGCGGTCCTCCGCGGGGCCGACTTCTTCTTCAGGGCGGCGGCCACCCGCAGGGCGACGATGCGGTCCACCGCGATGGCGAGCAGCAGCAGGACGCCGTTGATGGCCAGCACCCACACCGAGCTGACGCCGAGGGCGGGCAGCACGCTGTTCACGGAGGTGAGCAGCAGGGCGCCGAGGGCGGCGCCGTAGACGCTGCCGGAACCGCCGGTGAAGACGACTCCGCCGACCACGACCGCGCTGACGACGGTGAGTTCGTAGCCGTTGCCGGTGCCGGAGTCGACGTTGCCGAACCGGGCCAGGTACAAGGCACCGGCGAGCCCGGCGAGGGCGCCGCAGACGGTGTAGGCGGTCAGGAGGCGCTTGCGGACGGGGATGCCGGCGAGGCGGGCGGCCTCGGGGTTGGAGCCGAGGGCGTACAGCTCCCGGCCGCTGCCGAAGTGCTTGAGGTAGTAGGCGGTGGCGACGAGGACGGCGAGCGCGATCAGCGCGAGCCAGGGCACGGCCGACAGTCCGCCGGAGCCGAAGTCCACGAAGCCGCCGGGCAGGTCGGCCGCGGTGATCTGGCGGGAGCCGACCCAGATCGAGTCGACACCCCGGATGATGTACAGGGTGCCGAGCGTGACGACGAGGGCGGGCACCTGGCCGAGGCTGACCAGCAGGCCGTTGAGCAGACCGCAGCCGATGCCGAGCAGGACGGCCAGGACGACCGCGACGACCGGGTCGCCGCCGCCGTGCAGATAGGTGCCGGCGGCGAAGGCGCTGATGCCGAGGGTGGAGCCGACGGACAGGTCGACGTTGCGGCTGATGACCACCAGGGACTGGCCGGTGGCGACCAGCACCAGGATCGTGGCGTTCAGCAGCAGGTCCTTGATTCCCTGCTCGGACAGGAACTGGCTGTTGCCCGCCTGGGTGACGGCGATCATCACCAGGAACACGACCAGGATGGCCAGTTCGCGCATCTTGAACACCCGGTCCACCAGACGGGTGCCGCCGGACTCGGGCACCTCGGCGGCGGGGGCGGTGGGGGCCGTGACCGTCATGCGGCGGCCCTCCCGGTGGCTGCGGCCATCACGGACTCCTCGGTGGCGTCGGAGCGGGGGATCTCCGCGGTGAGCCGGCCCTCGTGCATGACCAGCACGCGGTCGGCCATGCCGAGGATCTCGGGCAGGTCGGAGGAGATCATCAGGACGGCGACCCCGTCGGCGGCCAGCTCGCCGAGCAGCCGGTGCACCTCGGCCTTGGTGCCGACGTCGATGCCCCGGGTGGGCTCGTCCACGATGAGCACCTTGGGGCCGGTGGCCAGCCACTTGGCGAGCACGACCTTCTGCTGGTTGCCGCCGGACAGCGTGGAGACGGCGTCCGTGATCCGGGCGTACTTCACCTGGAGCCTGACCGCCCAGTCGAGGGAGCGGCTGCGCTCGGCGCCGCGGTCCATCAGTCCGGCCCGCGATGTCGTGCGCAGTCCGGTCAGACCGATGTTGCGTTCGATGGACATGTCCATCACCAGGCCCTGGGCGCGCCGGTCCTCGGGGACCAGGGCGAGGCCCGCGGCCATGGCGGTGGACGGGGCGCCGTTGGTCAGCGAGCGGCCGCCCACCAGGACCTCGCCCGCGTCCCAGCGGTCGACGCCGAACACGGCTCGGGCGACCTCGGTGCGGCCGGCGCCGACGAGCCCGGCCAGTCCGACGATCTCGCCGCGCCGGACGTCGAAGGAGACGTCGGTGAAGACGCCCTCGCGGGTCAGCCGGCGCACGCTCAGCGCGATCTCGCCGGGCGTGACCTCCTGCTTGGGGTACAGCTCGTCGAGGTCGCGGCCGACCATGCGGCGCACCAGGTCGTCCTCGGTCATCCCGGCGAGGGGTTCACTGGCGATCCAGGCCCCGTCCCGCAGGGTCGTCACCCGCTCGCAGATCTCGAAGATCTCCTCCAGCCGGTGCGAGATGAAGAGCACCGCCGCGCCCTGCTCGCGCAGGGTGCGCACCACGCCGAAGAGCCGTGCGACCTCGCTGCCGGTGAGGGCGGCGGTCGGTTCGTCCATGATCAGGACGCGGGCGTCGAAGGAGAGGGCCTTGGCGATCTCGACGATCTGCTGGTCGGCGATGGACAGGCCGCGCGCGGGGCGGTCGGGGTCGAGTTCGACGCCGAGGCGGCGCATCAGGGCGGCGGTGGCCGCGCGGGTGGCCTTCTGGTCGATGCGGCCGAGGGCCCGCCGGGGCCGGCGGCCCATGTAGATGTTCTCGGCGATCGACAGGTCAGGGAAGAGGGTCGGCTCCTGGTAGATCACGGCGATGCCGGCGTCACGGGCGTCGCCGGGGCCCTGGAAGACGACCGGCTCGCCGTCGAGCAGCACCTGCCCGGTGTTCGGCTGGTGCACCCCCGCGAGCGTCTTGATCAGGGTCGACTTGCCCGCGCCGTTCTCCCCGGCGAGGGCGTGCACCTCGCCGGGGAACAGCTCCAGGGACACTCCCCGCAGGGCGCGCACGGCTCCGAAGGACTTGGTGACGTCCCTCAGGGCCAGCACCGGGGCCGGACCCGTGTCGGACGGGTGGGTCATGGATGGCTCCTCGACGACACCGGGGGCACCGCCACCCGGAGGCGTGAAAGGTTTCAACTGGATTGCCGGGACGTTAGGCATCCCAGGCAAGTCGCGTCAATGGGTCCGGGTCCAAAAACTTTCGATGGTCGAAGTTGGAAGCAGGGTTACGGAAAATACTTCCACCCTGGGTCCTTGACACCCCTGCGGGTGCCTCATAACTTGCCGTTCTGAATCGTTTCACACGCTCAGTCGTTCCACCGGACACCCCAGGAGCCCCGAAGTGACCGACCTCGCCGCGGTGAAGGCCGCCCTCAAGTCCCAGGCCGTCGAGACGCCGTCGTGGGCGTACGGGAACTCGGGGACCCGCTTCAAGGTGTTCGCGCAGGAGGGCGTGCCGCGCACCGCGCGGGAGAAGCTGGCCGACGCCGCGAAGGTGCACGAGTTCACCGGCGTGGCCCCGACGGTCGCCCTGCACATCCCGTGGGACGAGGTCGACGACTACGCCGCGCTGGCCGGGTTCGCCGAGGAACACGGGGTCGGGCTGGGCGCGATCAACTCCAACACCTTCCAGGACGACGCCTACCGGCTGGGCAGCATCTGCCACCCCGAGGCGGCCGTGCGGCGCAAGGCCGTGGACCATCTGCTGCAGTGCGTGGACATCATGGACGCCACCGGCTCCCGGGACCTGAAGCTGTGGTTCGCCGACGGGACGAACTACCCCGGCCAGGACGACATCCGCGCCCGGCAGGACCGGCTCGCCGAGGGCCTCGCCGAGGTGTACGAGCGGCTGGGCGAGGACCAGCGGATGCTGCTGGAGTACAAGTTCTTCGAGCCGGCCTTCTACACCACGGACGTGCCGGACTGGGGTACGGCGTACGCGCACTGCCTGAAGCTGGGACCGAAGGCCCAGGTCGTGGTCGACACGGGCCACCACGCGCCCGGCACCAACATCGAGTTCATCGTCGCGACCCTGCTGCGCGAGGGCAGGCTCGGCGGCTTCGACTTCAACTCCCGCTTCTACGCCGACGACGACCTGATGGTGGGCGCGGCCGACCCGTTCCAGCTCTTCCGGATCATGTACGAGGTGGTGCGCGGCGGCGGGTTCGGCTCCGAGGTGGCGTTCATGTTGGACCAGTGCCACAACATCGAGGCGAAGATCCCGGCGATCATCCGGTCGGTGATGAACGTGCAGGAGGCGACGGCGAAGGCGCTGCTCGTCGACCGGGACGCGCTGGCCGCCGCCCAGGCCGCCGGTGACGTGCTGGGCGCGAACGCCGTGTTGATGGACGCGTACGACACGGACGTGCGGCCGCTGCTGCGCGAGGTGCGCGAGGAGATGGGGCTCGACCCCGAGCCCCTCACCGCGTACGCCCGTTCCGGCTGGGCCGAGAAGATCGTCACCGACCGGGTCGGCGGCCGCCAGGCCGGCTGGGGGGCGTGAGGTCTTGCCGGGGGCGGGC
>NZ_JAJSZC010000038.1:0-44925 GCF_036815105.1 Streptomyces sp. IBSBF 3136 | reverse complement strand
CGGTTTGTTTTGTGGGTTGAGTGTCGGGGGCGCCGGGGGGGGGCGGGGGGGCGGGCCCCCCCCTCGTGAGCGCGGGGCCTCAGCCCCCGACGCCGCCGAAGATGTTCGGCCCGCCGTTGTCGTTGTTGCCGTTGTTCCCGCCGCCCTGGTCGACCGTGAACAGGGTCACCGTGTCGCCCTGGTTGGCGTTGCTGCCCGGAGCCGGGTTGGAGGTGAGGACCACCGCGTTGTCGTCCTGCGCGCCCTGGACGTTCACCTGCAGGCCCAGGTCCTGGAGCATCTTCCTGGCGTCCTTGAGCGAGTGGTTCTGCACCTGCGGGACCTGCACCTGCTGCGGGCCCTGCGCCTTGCCCACGTTGATCGCGACCGGCGTGTTCTTGCTGACCTGCTGGCCGGCCTGCGGGGTGGTGCTCTGGACCTTGCCGTCCTGACCGGGGTCGGTGACGGCGACGTCGTTGCAGTTCGCGTTGGGCGCCAGGCCCTTCGACTGGAGGATGGACTTCGCCTCGTCACAGGACTTGCCGGTGACGTCCGGGACGGAGACCTTCTCCTCCGCCTTGGCCACCGTCAGCGTGATCGTGGTGCCCTTCTCCTTGGAGGTGCCGCCCTCCGGGTCCTGGGAGATCACGACGCCCGGGGGCTGGGAGGACACCTCGGTCTTCCTGTCGACCGTGAAGCCCTTGTCCTCCAGCTGGGACTTGGCCTTGTCGAACTGGATGCCGCGCACGTCCGGCACGTCGACCTTCGGGGCGCCCGTGGACACCACGACGTTGATCGTGTCGTTCTTCTTGACGTCGGAGCCGGCCACCGGGTCCTGGGTGCAGACGTTGCCCTTGGGCTGGTCCGCGCACGGCTTGCGGGTGGGCGGCGCCAGCTTCAGGTCCGAGTTCACGGCCATCTTCTGGGCGACGCCGTAGCTGTTGCCGACGAAGTTCGGGGCCTTGAAGGTCCCGTCGTCGTTCTTCCCGGTGAACGCCCATTTCCCGATCAGGATCGCGCCGATCAGGACCAGGACACCGGCGACCACCAGGAGGATCGTCGAGGTGTTGTTCTTCTTCTGCTGACGGCGCCGGTCGGGGCGGTCGTCGTAGCCGTAGCCGCCGTCGTCCGGGTTCATCGGCGGGAGCATGGTGGTCGCGCCCGCTCCGGCGTCCGAGCGCAGGGCCGTCGTCTGCTGGTCGTCGGGATAGCCGCCGTAGCCGGCCGCGCCCATCGCGGCGGTCGCGGCGACCGGCTGGCCGTCGAGACAGGCCTCGATGTCGGCGCGCATCTCGTCGGCCGACTGGTAGCGGTAGTTCGGGTCCTTGACCAGCGCCTTCAGGACGATGGCGTCCATCTCGGGGGTGATCTCGGGGTCGAAGACGCTGGGCGCCTGCGGCTCCTCGCGGACGTGCTGGTAGGCCACGGCCACCGGGGAGTCGCCCACGAAGGGCGGCCGTACCGTCAGCAGCTCGTAGAGCAGGCACCCCGTCGAATACAGGTCCGAGCGGGCGTCGACCTGCTCGCCCTTCGCCTGCTCCGGCGACAGGTACTGCGCGGTGCCGATGACCGCCGCCGTCTGCGTCATGGTCATGCCGGAGTCGCCCATCGCGCGGGCGATGCCGAAGTCCATCACCTTGACCTGACCGTTGCGGGTCAGCATGACGTTGGCCGGCTTGATGTCGCGGTGGACGATGCCGCTGCGGTGGGCGTACTCCAGACCCTGGAGGATGCCGATCGTCATCTCCATGGCGCGCTCGGGCAACAGCTTGCGGCCCGAGTGCAGCAGCTCACGGAGCGTGGAGCCGTCGACGTACTCCATCACGATGTACGGGATCGAGACCCCGTCGATGTAGTCCTCGCCCGTGTCGTAGACCGCGACGATCGCGGGATGGTTGAGCGAGGCGGCCGACTGGG
The DNA here is from genome assembly GCF_036815105.1 of Streptomyces sp. IBSBF 3136. Classification (NCBI taxonomy): domain Bacteria; kingdom Bacillati; phylum Actinomycetota; class Actinomycetes; order Kitasatosporales; family Streptomycetaceae; genus Streptomyces; species Streptomyces sp. IBSBF 3136. Next base: position 43,029 of record NZ_JAJSZC010000038.1, on the reverse strand, counting down.
CCTCCCGGCGGAAGCGGGCCTGGAAGGACGGATCACGCGCGAGGTCCGCGCGCAGCGTCTTCACCGCCACGGTGCGGCCGAGGCGGGTGTCATGCGCGAGGTAGACCTCCGCCATGCCACCACGTCCGAGCACCTGGCCCAGCTCGTACCGGCCGCCGAGGCGACGCGGCTCTTCCATAGCTACCTACCAGCCCTCTCCGTCGGTCCCGGCCGCACACGTCCGTGCGCGGCCGGAGGCTGCCGTCCGGGCCTACCGTACCCGGCTCGCTCTGTGTGACCTGGCCAAGCCCGTAACCCGATACAGGACCGGTATCGCAACGTGCGACGATGTGAAGAGGGCGTGATGGGGGTCACTTCTTGGATTGGATGACTGCCTCCATGACCTTCTTCGCGATCGGCGCGGCCAGGCCGCCGCCGGAGATGTCGTCGCGGTTGGCGTTCTCGTCCTCGACCACCACGGCCACGGCGACCGGCGAGCTGCCGTCGCTGAGCTTGGCGTAGGAGATGAACCACGCGTAGGGGTTCGCGCTGTTCGCCACGCCGTGCTGGGCGGTACCGGTCTTGCCGCCGACGGTGACACCGCCGCCGATCTGCGCGTTCTTGCCCGTACCGTCCTTGACGACGGTCTCCATCATCTGCTGCAGGACCTGCGCGTTCTTCGGCGAGAGCGGCCGGCTCAGCTCCTGCGGGTCGGTCGTGGTGACCGGGTCGACGTTGGAGGACTGCAGCTCGTCGACCATGTACGGCTTCATCAGCCGGCCGTCGTTGGCGACGGCCGAGGCGACCATGGCCATCTGCAGCGGGGTGGCCGCGGTGTTGTACTGGCCGATCGAGGACAGCGCGGTCTGCGAGTCGTTCATGTGGTCGGAGAACACCGACGCGTTGGAGCGGACCGGCGTGAACTGCTCGGAGGTGAAACCGAACTTCTTCGCCTCGGCGAGCATCTTGTCGTTGCCGAGGTCGGCGCCGATCTTGCCGAAGACGGTGTTGCAGGAGATCCGCAGGGCCTCACGCATGCTGACGTTCTTGCAGCGGATGCTGCCCTCGTTCTTCAGCTCGGTGTGCGTGCCCGTCATGATCCACGGCTGCGGCGAGTCGGTCGGCTCGTCCGCCGAGTTGTACTTGCCGTTCTCCAGCGCGGCCGCGGCCGTGACGACCTTGAAGGTCGAGCCCGGCGGGTAGGTCTCGCGCAGCGCCCGGTTCAGCATCGGGTCGGCCGGGTCGTTCTTCTTCTGGAGCTTGTTCCAGGCCGCGGCGTCGTCGTTGGTGTTGCCCGCGAACGACGAGGGGTTGTACGACGGGTAGGAGGCCAGCGCGAGGATCTTGCCGGTGGAGGGCTCCAGAGCGACCACCGCGCCCTTGCCGCCCCGGGACTTCAGACCGTCGAACGCCGCCTTCTGCGCGGCCGCGTTGAGCGTGGTGACGACGTTGCCGCCCTGCCTCGGCTTGCCCGTGAGCATGTCGAGCGTGTTGCGGAAGAACAGCCGGTCGTCGTTGCCGGTGAGGATGCCGTCGTTGAGCTTCTCCAGCTGGCTGCCGTCGAAGGCCTGCGAGGAGTAACCGGTGACCGGGGCCCACATGGGCCCGTTCTTGTAGGTCCGCTTGTACTTGAAGTCGCCGTTCTTGGACTCGACGGAACCGGTTATCGGGTTGCCGTCGACGATGATGTCGCCGCGCGGGTGGGCGTAGCGCTCGATGGCGACCCGGCGGTTGTCCTTCTCGCTCGCCAGCTGGTCAGCCTTGACGTACTGGAGGTAGTTGTCGCGGATCAACAGAGCCAGGACGAGCAGGCCGCAGAAGATCGCGATCCGGCGCAGGGGCTTGTTCATGACGGTCGGACCACCTGGGTCATCTCGGCGTCGGGGTTGCTGGCAGGGGTGGGCGCCGGGCGGCGGGCGGTGTCGCTGATGCGGATGAGGATGGCGATGAGCGCCCAGTTGGCCAGCACGGAGGAACCACCGGACGCCAGGAACGGCATGGTCATACCGGTCAGCGGGATGAGCCCCATGACACCGCCGGCGACCACGAAGACCTGGAGGGCGAAGGCGCCGGACAGGCCGACGGCGAGCAGCTTGCCGAACGGGTCGCGGGCGGCCAGTGCCGTGCGCACGCCACGCTCCACGATCAGGCCGTAGATCAGCAGGATCGCCATGATGCCCGCCAGGCCCAGCTCCTCGCCGAAGGTCGCGAGGACGAAGTCGGAGTTGGCGGCGAACTTGATCAGGTCCGAGTGGCCCTGCCCCCAGCCGGTGCCGAGGGTGCCACCGGAGCCGAACGCCCACAGGGACTGCTGGAGCTGGTCGGAGTGCAGGATGCCGTCGTGCGTGATCTGGCGGCTGAGCTGGTACTCGCGCATCGGGTCGAGCCAGGCGTGCACACGCGTCTGGATGTGCGGCTCGAAGCTCGCCACGCCGACGGCGCCGACCGCGGACATCAGCAGACCGAAGACGATCCAGCTGGTCCGCTCGGTGGCGACGTACAGCATGATGACGAACATTCCGAAGAACAGCAGCGAGGTGCCGAGGTCGGTCTCGAAGACGAGGATGAGGATCGAGATCGCCCAGACGACCAGGATCGGGCCGAGGTCGCGGCCACGCGGCAGGTACAGGCCCATGAAGCGGCGGCTGGCCAGGGCCAGGGCGTCGCGCTTCACCATCAGGTAGCCGGCGAAGAAGATCGCCAGGACGATCTTCGCGAACTCCCCGGGCTGGAGCGAGCCCAGGCCGGGGATGCGGATCCAGATCTTGGCGCCGTAGATGTTGGCGCCAAGACCCGGGACCAGCGGCAGGATCAGCAGGACCAGCGCGCCGAACATGGAGATGTAGGTGTAGCGCTGCAGGACGCGGTGGTCCTTCAGGAAGATCAGCACCACGGCGAACACGGCGATGGCCAGGGCGGTGTACAGCAGCTGCCGGGGGGCGGCCGGCGAGAAGTTAGGCAGTGACTGGAGCAGCCTCGACTGGTCCAGCCGCCAGATGACCACCAGGCCGAGCCCGTTGAGCAGGGTCGCCAGCGGCAGCAGCAGCGGGTCGGCGTACGGGGCGAACTTGCGCACCGCGAGGTGGGCGACGCCGGCCAGCAGCGCGAGGCCGAGGCCGTAGCTCAGCAGCCCCGTGGGCACCTGGTCGTCGATGGCCAGACCCACGTTGGCGTAGGCGAACACCGGGATGACCACGGCGAACACCAGCAGAGCCAGCTCGGTGTTGCGCCGGCTCGGCGCGCCGATCGCGCCGATGGTGGACGTGTGGTGCGTCGAATTCGAAGTACTGCTCATCGTGTGACAGGGCCCCTCACGGCTTGCTCACTGCTTGCCGCACTGATCGACGACCTTCTGCTCATCCTCGGAGAGGCTCGGGCCGGGGTTGGGAGTGGCGGTCGCGGACGGGCTCGGGGACTTCGAAGGCGACTTCGAGGAGCCCGAGGCCGACGGGTTCGGCGTCGGTGATGCCTTGGACGTGAAGGAGGTACGGGTGGTTCCCGTGGTGCCTCCGGCCCCGCCCTGGCCCGTCTTGGCGTGGTGCTCGCTCTGCGCGGCGGCGCGTTCCGCCTGCTTCCGGCACGCTGAGGCCTGCACGGTCAGCGCCTTGATCTTCGTCTGCGCCTGCTGCAGGCCGCCCGCCGCGATCGTGTTCTTGATCTGCTTCTGCTGGTAGGGCGGCAGGTACTTGAGTTCGATCTCGGGGTGGTCCTGCTGCACCTTCGACAGCGACACCCAGGCCAGGTCCTGGCTGATGCCGCGGTACAGAGCGACGTGCTCGCCGTTGGTGCCGACGTAGTACTGCGTCTGCGTCCAGCGGTAACCGCCGTACAGTCCGCCGCCGATCACCGCGAGGGCGAGGATGCCGTACACCGATCTCTTCAGCCACCTGCGGTTCTTGCGGGGCTTGGTGAAGTCCTCGTCGGTGTAGTCGCCGAAGCCGCCGGCGGGCGCGTAGCCGGTGCTGTCGCCGGAGCCGGGCGGGCCGAACTCGCCGCCGCCCTGCCCGTGGCCCTGGCGGCCGAGGTGGGAGGCGCGGCCGGCCGGCGTCTGCATGATGCCGTTGTCGTGCAGGTGGTGCTGGTTCTCGGCGACGGCGCCGACCACGACCGGGGTGTCGGACAGCTGCCCGGCGAGGGTGTCACCGGTGTCCAGGTCGAGCACGTCGGCGACGATCACGGTGATGTTGTCCGGGCCGCCGCCGCGCAGCGCGAGCTGGATCAGCTCCTGCACGGTCTCCTGGGGGCCCTGGTAGCTGGCGAGGGTCTCCTCCATCGTCTGGTGGGAGACGACGCCGGACAGGCCGTCGGAGCAGATCAGGTACCGGTCGCCGGCCCGCACCTCGCGGATCGACAGGTCGGGCTCGACGTGGTCGCCGCTGCCGAGCGCGCGCATGAGCAGGGAGCGCTGCGGGTGGGTGGTGGCCTCTTCCTCGGTGATCCGGCCCTCGTCCACGAGCCGCTGCACCCAGGTGTGGTCCTGGGTGATCTGGGTCAGCACCCCGTCGCGCAGCAGGTAGGCGCGGGAGTCGCCGACGTGCACGAGGCCGAGCCGCTGCCCGGTCCACAGCAGGGCGGTGAGCGTGGTGCCCATGCCCTCAAGCTGGGGATCCTCGTCGACCATGGAGCGCAGCTGGTCGTTGGCGCGCTGCACGGCGACGCCGAGCGAGGTCAGGATGTCGGAGCCGGGCACGTCGTCGTCGAGCGTGACCAGGGTGGAGATGACCTCGGAGGAGGCGACCTCGCCGGCCGCCTGGCCGCCCATGCCGTCGGCGATGGCGAGCAGGCGCGGACCGGCGTAACCGGAGTCCTCGTTGCCCTCCCGGATCATGCCCTTGTGCGATCCGGCGGCGAAGCGCAGTGACAGACTCATGCGCACCTCGCCCGTCGGCTCCGGGTACAGCCGGTCGTGTCGAGCCACACTGCCCACCCTCCGGTCGGGAGCGCGCCGCAGACCGGGGTGCGGCCTGCCGCTGCGTGCTCGCTCCGCTCGCGCTCACTCATGACGTAGCACTACTTCCGCAGCTCGATGACGGTTTTGCCGATGCGGATCGGCGCGCCCAGCGGGATCGGTGTGGGGGTCGTCAGCCGGGACCGGTCCAGGTAGGTGCCGTTGGTGGAGCCGAGGTCCTCGACGATCCACTGACCGTCGCGGTCCGGGTAGATCCTGGCATGACGGCTGGAGGCGTAGTCGTCGTCCAGCACGATCGTGGAGTCGTGCGCCCGGCCCAGGGTGACGGTCTGCCCCTGCAGCGCGACGGTGGTGCCGGTCAGTGTGCCTTCGGTCACCACGAGTTTGCTGGGGGCGTTGCGGCGCTGCCGGCCGCCGCCCTGCTGGCCGCGCTGGGGCGGGGGCGCGGCCTGCTGCTGCCGTGCGGCCTGCTGCGGCCGTGCCGCCTCCCGGCGCGCTCCGCGCTGGGTGACACGCGTACCGAACAGGTCGCTCCGGATGACCTGCACGGCCACGATCACGAACAGCCACAGTACGGCCAGGAAACCCAGCCGCATGACCGTGAGGGTCAGCTCTGACATTGCCCCCGCTTCACCCTTCGGCTTGCCGGTAAATGATGGTGGTGCTGCCCACGACGATCCGCGAGCCGTCGCGGAGCGTAGCGCGGGTGGTGTGCTGCCCGTCCACCACGATGCCGTTGGTGGAGCCGAGATCCTGGATCGTCGAGGGCGTCCCGGTCCGGATCTCGCAGTGCCTGCGGGAGACGCCGGGGTCGTCGATCCGCACGTCGGCCTCGGTGCTGCGGCCCAGCACCAGCGTCGCGCGGGAGATCTGGTGACGGGTGCCGTTGATCTCGATCCAGTAGCGGGTGCGTCCGCCGCTCATCGGAGCGGCGGCGGGCGGGTAACCCTGACCGCCGCCCTGACCGGGCCGGCCGGCGGGGGGCGCCGCGGGGGCGCCGCCCTGCTGGCTGGCGGAGGAGGCGAGGGTCCGCGAGCGCACCCGGTACAGACCGGTGTCGAGGTCCTCGGCCTTCTCCAGGTTGACCTTGATCGGCCCCATGAAGGTGTAGCGCTGCTGCTTGGCGTAGTCGCGCACCATGCCGGCCAGCTCGTCGCCGAGCTGCCCGGAGTAGGGGCTGAGGCGCTCGAAGTCCGGCGCGCTCAGCTCCACGATGAAGTCGTTCGGCACGACCGTGCGGTCGCGGTTCCAGATGGTGGCGTTGTTGTCGCACTCCCGCTGGAGCGCTCCGGCGATCTCCACGGGCTGGACCTCGGACTTGAAGACCTTGGCGAAGGTGCCGTTGACCAGACCTTCGAGACGCTGCTCGAACTTCTTCAGGACTCCCATGGGGCACCTCCTCCGTCGTTCCCGCTCTGTCTTGCCCTGCTCCGTGCCGCCGTCCTGGCCGGTACTGCTCACTGATCGTATCTACGCGCCCGGCAATCAGCCGGTTCCCCCAGCGGCTCCCCTTCGAACTCCTCTGGCATGGATCGTAGAGGCGCCTCACGACCAGTGTCCCGCACCCGGCTGTGCACCCGGCCCGCCTGTGGGGGAGATGGCCGTGACCGGTACGAGGTTGATACGTGAACAGGCACTGCCTGATACGCCGGTGGCCGCGGGGGGCGGGGGCGGGAGGCCCGTAAGGGATGTGAACCCACCCCGTACGACGTGCTAATGTTCTGGATGTCGGAAGGGGCCAGCCCACAAGGGCCGGGAACGGAAGACACACCCAATGCGCGGGTGGCGGAATAGGCAGACGCGCTGGATTCAGGTTCCAGTGCCCGCAAGGGCGTGGGGGTTCAACTCCCCCCTCGCGCACACAGAGGCTACGGGCCCATCGTGAAGACGATGGGCCCGTAGTCGTTTTGGTACGTCCGGCACGTGAGGAAGCTCTCAGGGGCTGCCGGCGGAACGCGGTGGGGTCGCCGCCGGGATCGTGGCGGTTGTCACGGTGAGCGGCCGGGCCGGCCGCTGTGACGGCGATCACGGCCCAAGGGTGCGGGGGCGGTCGGAGCGATCCGGGGCACCGAGTTCTCCACATGCGCCGAGTTGTCCACAGGGTCTGACGCGTTTCGGTCACCGGCGGTACGGTCTGCACGAGTTGGGCTTCGGCCCGGCGTTCGTACCAGTACGTGTTCGGGGGAGGCGGTCGTGATGACCGGAGCCGGTGTGGTGGATGTGGCGGAGTCGGGCGAGCGGGCGGTGGCACCTCGGCTGCCGCGGGTGCGGGGGTTCGCCGAGTGGCCGCCGCAGGGCTCGCCCAAGAAGGAGGGCAAGGCGCTCAGGTCGAGCGTGCCCCGCGACGCCCACCGCACGCTCGACCCGGACGGCTCCCGCCCGGGCGCGGTCGCCGCGGTGGAGGAGTCCAACGCCGGCCGCATCCCCGAGCTGACGCCGATCCGGGTGGGCCGGATGGCCGCCACCCCCTTCGCCTTCCTGCGCGGCTCGGCCGGCCTCATGGCCCACGACCTGGCGCGCACCCCGACGACCGGGATCACCACCCAGATCTGCGGCGACGCGCACGCGGCCAACTTCGGTCTGTACGGTGACGCCCGCGGCGGCCTGGTCATCGACCTCAACGACTTCGACGAGACCGTGCACGGCCCCTGGGAGTGGGACCTGAAGCGGCTCGCCGCCTCGCTGGTGCTGGCCGGGCGGGAGGCGGGCGCCGACGAGGACACCTGCCGCCGGGCCGCCCAGGACGCCGTCGGCGCCTACCGGCGCACCATGCGGCTGCTGGCCAAGCTGCCGGTGCTGGACGCCTGGAACGCCATCGCGGACGAGCGGCTGGTCTCCCACGCCGATGCCCACGACCTGCTGGGCACGCTGGAGCGGGTCTCGGAGAAGGCCCGGGCCAACACCAGCGGCCGCTTCGCGGCGAAGTCCACGGAGGAGACCGCGGACGGCGGCCGCCGCTTCGTCGACGCCTCTCCGGTGCTCCGCCGCATACCCGACGCCGAGGCCGCCGCGGTGGCCGCGTCCCTGGAGCCGTACGTGGCCACCCTCTCCGAGGACCGCCCGCCGCTGCTGGCCCGGCACGCGGTGCACGACGTGGCCTTCCGGGTCGTCGGCACCGGCAGCGTCGGCACCCGGTCCTACGTGGTGCTGCTCCTCGACCACCGTGGGGAGCCGCTGGTGCTCCAGGTGAAGGAGGCCCGGCCCTCCGCGCTCGTCCCGCACCTGGCCACGGCCGGTTTCGGCACGCCGGCGGCGGAGCACGAGGGCCGCCGGGTGGTCCTCGGCCAGAAGCGGATGCAGGTCGTGAGCGACATCCTGCTGGGCTGGACCACGGTCGACGGCCGGCCCTTCCAGGTGCGCCAGTTCCGCAACCGCAAGGGCAGCGTCGACCCGGCCGCGCTCGCCGCCGACCAGGTCGACGACTACGGCCGGATGACCGGGGCCCTGCTGGCCCGCGCCCACGCGCACAGCGCCGACCCGCGCCTGATCGCCGGCTACTGCGGGAAGAACGAGGAGCTGGACGAGGCGTTGGCCGACTTCGCCGTGGCCTACGCCGACCGCACCGAGGCCGATCACGCGGAGCTGGTCGCAGCGGTGCGGTCGGGGCGGATCGCGGCCGAGATGGGGGTGTGACGGCGGCCGCTCCCCCTCCGGGGGCCGCTCCCCCTCCGGCGGCCGCTTCCCCGTCCGGCGGCCGCTTCCCCCTCCGGGGGCCGCTCCCTCCTTCGGAGGCCGCCCGCTCCAGCGCTTCTCCCCTGCCTCCCCTCCTCGCCGGTGGGGAGGGCGGAGAGGGGGAGCGCGGCGGCGGGAGGCTCGGCGGCCGGGTTCCCGGGCCCGGATTTCCGGCCGGGTGAGCGACCGTCTCCGGCCGACCGCTTCCGGCCGTGGCCTACGCTGGGCGGGTGACCACCCCGGAAGCTGAGCAGTCCCAGGCACCGCGGCCCGAGGAACGGCTGGAACAGGCCGTGCGGGCAGCCGAGCAGGCGTTGATCGAGTACGAGATCGCCGTGGAGACCTTCCGCGTCGAGGTCGAGAACTTCTCCCGGCTGCACGACCAGAAACTCGGTCCGCTGTACTCGCGGATCGAGGAACTGGACGCGCGGATCGCCGAGGCCAGGGCCGCCCGCACCGGCGACCCGGAGGACATCCGCCGGGCCGAGGAGGCCCGCGCCCACGTCCTGCCCATCCCCGGCGTGGAGGAACTGCTGCACGGCTGGATGGACGGGCACGGCCTGTTCCCCGAGGCCGCCGCCATGCTCACCGACCAGCCGGTGCGGCCGCCCCAGCGGGTGCGGCCCAGCGAGGAGGCCCGCCGGCTCTACCGAGAGCTGGCCCGCAAGGCCCACCCCGACCTCGCCCAGGAGGAAGAGGAACGGCAGCGGCGCGAGGAGTTCATCACCCGCGTCAACGGCGCCTACGCCCGCGGCGACGAGAAGCTCCTCCAGGAACTGGCCGACGAGTGGGCGGCGGGCCCCGTGCCGCCCGCGCGGCGCCCGAGCCGCGCCGAGGAGCTGTACGCCCGGCTGGAATGGCTCGACCAGCGCAAGGAACTGCTCACCCTGGTCGCCCGCGAGCTGGAGGGCGGTCCGGTCGCCGGCATGCTGCGGCTCGCCCCGGACGATCCCGACGGCCTGCTCGACGAGATCGCGGGCCGGCTGCACGACGACATCGCACAGCGGGAGGCCGAGCTGGCGGGCCTGCTGGCGCAGGACTGAGACCGGCCCCGCTTCGGGTAGCGTCGGGGACATGAGTTTCGGAGCTGGTGTGCCCACGGTCGAGGTCACGGACCTCAAGGACGGCGACTTCCTGCTGGACGTCCGCGAGGACGAGGAGTGGGACGCCGGCCACGCCGAAGGGGCGCTGCACATCCCCATGAGCGAGTTCGTGGCCCGCTACGGCGAGCTGACCGAGGCCGCCCCGCAGGACGGCCGGGTCAACGTCATCTGCCGCTCCGGCGGCCGCTCGGCGCAGGTGACCATGTACCTGATCCAGCAGGGCATCGACGCCGTGAACGTCGACGGCGGCATGCAGATCTGGCAGGCCGCGGGCCGACCGGTGATCACCGACGGCGGGGCACCGGGCGCGGTCGTCTAGGGCCTGTTGCGAACGTGGCCTCGCCGCCCGAGGGGCGGCAGTGCGTGCCGGGCGCCGCACGGCGGAGGACCACGTCCGCAACCGGCCCCGGGCGGCACCGGACGCCGGTCAGCTGAGCGGGTGGGCTGCCAGCAGGTCGCCGAGGGTCTCCTCGTACGCCGCCGCCGGGCCGAGCGACAGCTCCAGCTGCTTGGCCCAGGCGTGGTACCGGTGCAGCGGGTAGTCGGTGTCCGCGCCGAACCCGCCGTGCAGGTGCTGTGCCGTCTGCACCACCCGGCGTACGCCCTCCGCCGCCCAGATCTTCGCCACGGCGACGTCTCCGGCGGCGGGCAGCGCTCCCGGTGCGCCGGAGGCGATCCGCCAGGCGGCCTGCCAGAGGGTGGCCTCCATGGCGCGCAGGTCGATGTACCGGTCGGCGGCCTGGACGGCCACCGCCTGGAAGGTCGCGATCGGATACCCGAACTGCTCCCGCTTGCCGGTGTAGTCACCGGTCATCCGCAGCACCTGTTCACCGAGGCCGAGGGCCAGCGCGCAGGTGCCGGTGGCCAGCAGCGCGTGCAGCCACTCCCAGGCGCCCGCGGCCTCGATCACGTGGCCCGCCTCGATCCGCGCGGACCGCAGCCGCAGCTCGGCCAGCCGCTCCCCGCTGGTGGAGATCTGCTCGGCGAGCTCCAGTCCGGCCTGTCCGCGGGGGACCAGTGCGAGCATGGTCCGGTCGGCGTCGGTGTGCGCCGGCACGAGGACGAGGTCCGCGTCGAAGGCCCAGGGAACCGCCGTCTGCGTCCCGTCCAGCAGCCAGTCCCGGCCGTCCCGGCGCGCGGTGACGGCGAGGCCCGCCGGGTCGTGCCCGGTGCGGCCGTGGGCGGCGACCGTCAGCACCGGCTCGCCGCGTCCCGCCGGGGTCAGCAGTCGTTGCGCCAGTTCCGCGCCGCCGTAGGTCTGCAGGGTCGCGAGGGCCGCGCTGTGCTCCAGCAGCGGCACCCGGGCCAGCACCTTCGCGGACTCGCGCAGCACCTGGCACAGCGCGATGGCGTCGAGACCCGCGCCGCCGTAACGCTCGTCGAGCAGCAGACCGAGCAGATCGGCGTCGGCCAGCCGGGACCACAGTTCCCGGTCGAAGCCCTCGGCCACGGCGCCGGTGGTGAGCGCGGGGCTGGGCACCGCGTCCGGTGCCACCCCGGCGAACACCCCCCGTGCCGCCTCGGCTGCCGCCAACTGCTCCTCACTGAAGGTGAAGTCCACGACCCTGTCCTCCCGGCGCTCCGGTGATCTGACGGTGCGTCTGACAGTTCGTCCGACGGGCCGTCAAGATAGAACAGGTTCTAGAAGAAGGGAACGGGAAGGGCGGCGCGGGCCGTATCGAGTACGTTCGTGCCGGCCCACCGCCACGGGCGGTGCGGCGTGGCGAGGGCCACCGCACGGTGCCGTACCCGGGGCTGCGCTGGGCGGCCGGGGCTGAGTACCGTTCCGTGCGAGCGCCGAGGAGTGGCGCTCGGGACGAGCGGGGCGCCGGTGACGGGGCCGGGACGACCGACTGGAAGCGGGGGACGGGCGCAATGGACGCGTACGACGAGGACTCACGGGCCCCTGCCGGGCCGGGCGGCCCGGGTGACCTCCGTGCCCCGGGCGCCCCCGGTGGCCTCGGCGGTTCCCATGACGCCGGTGACTCCGGCGATCCCCGTGACTCCGAAGCCCCCGGCGATGCCGGTCCCGGCGATCCACGTGACTCCGACGCCCCGGGGGATGCCGATCCCGGTGGTCCCGGTCCCGGCGATGCCGGTGGTCCACCGTCTCCCGAGCAGGTGACCGTCGCGGCCGCGCCCCGTACCGGGGTCGCCGCCCTCTCCCCCCGCTACCAGGTCGGCGCCGCGGTGGCGCTCGCCGTGGTGGCCGTCACCGCGTGTGTGCACCTGGCCATGGTGTTCCTGAGCGTCGCGCCGGCGAACACGGTGACGAAGCAGCACGGCAAGGCGATAGAGGAGTGGGTGTACCCGGAGTTCGAGCAGAACTGGAAGCTGTTCGCCCCGAACCCGCTGCAGCAGAACATCGCCGTCCAGGTCCGCGCCGAACTGCGGACGAAGGACGGCGGCCTGTTCACCACCGGCTGGTACGACCTCTCCGCGCAGGACGGCGCCGACATCGACGGCAACCTGGTGCCGAGCCACACCCAGCAGAACGAGCTGCGGCGCGGCTGGGACTTCTTCGTCGCCACGCACGGCGCGGACAACCGGCCCATCGGCATGCGGGGCGCGCTGTCCGAGCAGTACGTGCGCCGGATAGTCGTGATGCGCCTGAACGGTGAGGACATGATCCGCCGCGAGGGCGTCGTACGGCGTGTGCAGGTCCGCTCCACCACCACGAACGTGCAGCCGCCCGCGTGGAGTCAGGAGAAGATCTCCGACAAGCCCGTCTACCGTGTGCTCCCCTGGTGGACGGTGAGCGCCGACGAGGCCGCGGGAGGTGTGCGGTGAACCGTCTCTCCCTGACCCTGTCGCGGGCCATCGCCCGCGTGACCGAGTCGCCGCTCGGCCGGTACCAGAGCGCTGTGATCCGCATCGGCTTCGCCGGGACCTGGCTGCTCTTCCTGTTGCGCGAGTTCCCGCACCGCCAGGAGCTGTACGGTCCCGACGGCCCGTGGAGCTGGGACCTCGCCCGGCAGCTCACCTCCGACAACCACGCCTTCACCGCCCTCATGTGGTCCGGCGGACAGGCCTGGTTCGAGGTCTTCTACCTGCTGGCGATGCTCTCCAGCGCGGCGCTGCTGCTGGGCTGGCGCACCCGCACCGCGTCCCTGCTGTTCATGGTGGGCGTCCTGTCGCTGCAGAACCGCAGCGTCTTCGTCGGGGACGGCGGCGACAACGTCCTGCACCTGATGTCGATCTACCTGGTGTTCACGCGGTGCGGCGGGGTGTGGTCGCTGGACGCCCGGCGGGCCGCCCGCCGGGAGGCGGCGCGCGAGCGCGGGGAGCGGGTGCGTGCCGACCGGGCGGGCCCCGTGCTGTGGGCGGTGCTCGGTCTGGCGCTCGGCGGTGTGACGCTGACGGGCCGGTTCGACGGCGACCTGCTGGTGCCGGTGCTGCTGTGGACGGCGTGGGCCGGTCTCGGCCTCTGGGCAGCGGTCCAGCGCCTGGAGCGAGCCCGGGAGTCGCGGGTCCTGCTGGACGTGATCGCCAACGTCCTGCACAACGGCGCCCTGTGCGTGATCATGGCGGAGGCGTGCCTGATCTACGCCACCGCCGGCTGGTACAAGATCCAGGGGTCGCGCTGGCAGGACGGCACGGCCGTGTACTACCCGCTGCACCTGGACTACTTCTCGCCGTGGCCCGGCCTCGCCGATCTGATGTCGTCCAGCGGCACGATCATGATGATCGTGACCTACGGGACCGTGATGGTGCAGGTCGCCTTCCCCTTCACCCTGTTCAACCGGCGGGTCAAGAACGTCCTGCTGGTGCTGATGATGACCGAGCACGCCGTGATCGCGGTCGTCCTCGGACTGCCGTTCTTCTCGCTGGCGATGATCACCGCCGACGCGGTCTTCCTGCCGACGTCCTTCCTGCTCCTGCTCGGCGGCCTGGCGGCACGGGCGCGCGACCGGCTGACCGGGCGCGGTGACGGCACCCGTGGCCGCGACGGCGACCGCGACCGCGGCCTCGACCCTGACGGCAAGCGTGACGGTGACGGCGACGACGGTGACGGCGACGGGGCGCTGCCGGCGCCGCGCTCGCCGGAGGAGGGTGCGCGGGGCCACGTAGGGTTCACCGCATGACCGACCCCGTGACCCGCTGGCGCGAGCACGCCGACGGTGCCGTGCTGCTCGACGGCTTCCACGCGCTCAAGCACGCGCTGCGCTTCGGCGCGCGGGTCCCGGTGGCGGTCACCACCGACCGGCGGTCGACGCTGGCCCTCGCCGGGGAACTGGCCGACGACGTCAGGGACCGGCTGGACGCGCTGCTGACGGAGGTGCCGGACCGGACGTACGCCTCGCTCGTGCCGCGCCCGCATCCGACGGGTGTCGCCGCGCTGGCCGTACGGCCCTCCCGCGAGGCGCAGCTGCGGGTGCTCGCCCGCACGCCCCGCGGCACGCCGGTCGTGGTCCTCGACAACCCGCGCAACCTCGGCAACGCCGGGGCGGTGATCCGGCTCGCCGCGGGCTTCGGGGCGACCGGGGTGGTCACCACGGGCACCCTGGACCCCTGGCACCCCGCGGTGGTGCGCGGCGGGGCGGGGCTGCACTTCGCGACCGTCGTGGAACGGCTCGACGTCGAGGAACTGCCCGCCGGGCCGCTGTTCGCCCTCGATCCGGAGGGCGAGGACATCCGGGGCACCGTCCTGCCGGACGACGCCGTGCTGGCCTTCGGCTCGGAGCGCACCGGCCTTTCGGCCGAGCTGCGCGCGCGTGCCGACCGCCTGCTGCGGCTGCCGATGCGCCCCCAGGTCTCCAGCTACAACCTGGCCACGAGCGTGGCCATGACGCTGTACCACTGGAGTGTCACCGCCGGGGGCGCACCCACGCCGTCCTAGGCCTGGCGGCGGACCTCCACCACCCGGAAGCGGTTGGCCACGAAGGCGCCGTCGGTGAGGGCCGCGTTCGCCGCCGGGTTGCCGCCCGAGCCGTGGAAGTCGGAGAAGGCCGCGGTCTGGTTCACGTACACCCCGCCGGTCAGGTTGAGCGACAGCTGGGCGGCCTCCTCCAGGCAGACCTCCTCGACGGCCCGCTCGACCTCGGCGTCCGTGGTGTAGGCGCCGACCGTCATGGCGCCCTTCTCGCGGACCGTGCGGCGCAGCAGCTCCAGCGCGTCGGTCACCGAGTCGACGGCGACGGCGAAGGAGACGGGGCCGAAGCACTCGCTCATGTAGGCGGCCTCGGCGTCCGGCTTGGCGCCGTCCAGCTTGACGATCACGGGGGTGCGGACGACCGCGCCCGGGAACTCCGGGTTGGTGATCTCCCGGGAGGCGAGGGCGACCTCGCCGAGGCCGGCCGCCGCCTCGAGGCGCGCCTTCACGTCCGGGTTGACGATCGCGCCGAGCAGGGCGTTGGCGCGGGCGTCGTCGCCGAGCAGGCCGTCGACCGCGCGCGCGAGGTCGGCGGTCACCTCGTCGAAGGTCTTGGGGCCCGCCTCGGTGCGGATGCCGTCGCGGGGGATCAGCAGGTTCTGCGGGGTGGTGCACATCTGGCCGCTGTACAGGGACAGCGAGAAGGCCAGGTTGGAGAGCATCCCCTTGTAGTCGTCCGTCGACTCCACGACGACCGTGTTGACGCCGGCCTTCTCGGTGTAGACCTGCGCCTGGCGGGCGTTGGCCTCCAGCCAGTCGCCGAAGGAGGTCGAGCCGGTGTAGTCGATGATCCCGATCTCGGGCCGGGTGGCGAGCGTCTTGGCCACGCCCTCGCCGGGGCGCTCGGCGGCCAGCGCGACCAGGTTCGCGTCGAAGCCGGCCTCGGTGAGCACCTGGCGGGCGACCTGCACGGTGAGGGCGAGCGGCAGCACCGCGCGCGGGTGGGGCTTGACCAGGACCGCGTTGCCGGTCGCCAGGGAGGCGAACAGGCCCGGGTAGCCGTTCCAGGTCGGGAAGGTGTTGCAGCCGATGACCAGGCCGATGCCGCGCGGGACCGGCGTGAACGCCTTGCTCAGCGCCAGCGGGTCGCGCTTGCCCTGCGGCTTGGTCCACTCCGCCGTGTCGGGGGTGCGGACCTGCTCCACGTACGCGTACGCCACCGCCTCGAGGCCGCGGTCCTGCGCGTGCGGGCCGCCCGCCTGGAGCGCCATCATGAAGGCCTGACCGCTGGTGTGCATGACGGCGTGCGCGAACTCGTGCGTCCGGTCGCTGATCCGCTTGAGGATCTCCAGGCAGACCACCGCGCGGATCTCCGCGCCCGCGTCCCGCCAGGCGCGCTGTCCGGCCTTCATGGCGGGCAGCAGCACGTCGATGTCCGCGTGCGGGTAGGTCACGCCCAGCTCGATCCCGTACGGCGAGACCTCGCCGCCCACCCAGTCGTCGGTGCCGGGCTGGCCGAGGTCGAGGCGGGTGCCGAGGACGGCGTCGAAGGCGGCCTTGCCCGCCGCCGCGTCCAGGCTGCCGTGCTCGCCGTAGGCCTTGGGGTGCTCGGGATGCGGGGACCAGTACGCGCGCGTGCGGATCGCCTCGAGCGCCTGGTCGAGAGTGGGCCGGTGCTTCGCGATGAGCTCGTGCGCGGTCAGTTCGGCGGCCATGCGGGACCAACTCCTCGTCTGGTGAACTCTTCCTCGAGTTCACGACCTGGCGTAAAGAGCAGCGGGATGGGACGGTCAGAGCTAGAGTAACCGAACGATCGGTCGGGACAAGGGGGTCCGCCGCATCTGTGGACAACGCCGTGCGGGAGGATCGCGCACATGACAGCACTCGACCTCAGCAGCCCCGTGGCCGTCGTCGGCACCGGCACCATGGGCCAGGGCATCGCCCAGGTCGCGCTGGTGGCCGGCCACCCCGTGCGGCTCTACGACGCGGTCCCCGGACGCGCCGGGGCGGCGGCCGAAGCGATCGGCGCCCGCCTGGACCGGCTCGTGGCCAAGGACCGGCTCACCGCCGCCGAGCGGGACGCGGCCCGCGCCCGGCTCACGCCCGCCGCCGAACTCTCCGACCTGGCCGACTGCGCGCTGGTCGTCGAGGCCGTCCTGGAGCGCCTCGACGTCAAGCAGCGGCTTTTCCGTGAGCTGGAGGAGTTCGTCGCCGACGACTGCCTGCTCGCCACCAACACCTCGTCCCTCTCGGTGACGGCCATCGGCGGCGCGCTGCGCAACCCCGGCCGCTTCGTGGGCCTGCACTTCTTCAACCCCGCCCCGCTGCTGCCGCTGGTCGAGGTCGTCTCCGGGTTCGCCACCGACGTCACGTCGGCCACGCGCGCGTACGAGACCGCCCGCGTCTGGGGCAAGACGCCGGTGGCCTGCGCGGACACCCCCGGCTTCATCGTCAACCGCATCGCCCGGCCGTTCTACGCCGAGGCCTTCGCGGTCTACGAGGCCCAGGCCGCCGACCCGGCCACCATCGACGCGGTGCTGCGCGAGTGCGGCGGCTTCCGGATGGGCGCCTTCGAGCTCACCGACCTCATCGGGCAGGACGTCAACGAGTCCGTCACCCACTCGGTGTGGCAGTCCTTCTTCCAGGACGTCCGCTTCACGCCCTCGCTCGCCCAGCGCCGGCTGGTGGAGTCCGGGCGGCACGGCCGCAAGAGCGGACACGGCTGGTACGACTACGCCGAGGGCGCCGAACGCCCCGAGCCGCACACCGCCGACAAGGAGCGGCCGCCGGCCCATGTCACCGTCGAGGGCGATCTCGGCCCCGCCGCCGGCCTGCTCCCGATGCTCCGCGAGGCGGGCATCCAGGTCCGCGAGGACGACGAGGACAACGGCACCCGGCTGGTGCTGCCCAGCGGCGGCCAGCTGGCTCTCGCCGACGGCCAGACGTCCGTGGAGTTCCGGGACGTCGTCTACTTCGACCTGGCCCTCGACTACCGCAAGGCGACCCGCATCGCCCTGTCGGCCTCCCAGGACACCTCGCCGCAGACCCTCGCCGAGGCCATCGGCCTGTTCCAGGCGCTCGGCAAGGACGTCAGCGTCATCGGCGACGTCCCGGGCATGATCGTCGCCCGCACGGTCGCCCGGATCGTCGACCTCGCGCACGACGCCGTCGCCAAGGGCGTCGCCACCGAGGAGGACGTCGACACCGCGATGCGCCTGGGGGTCAACTACCCGCTCGGCCCCTTCGAGTGGAGCCGCAGGCTCGGCCGCGGCTGGGCCTACGACCTGCTGGACGACCTGCACCTGCGCGACCCCTGCGGCCGGTACGCACCGTCCCTCGCGCTCTACCGTCACGCGTACGCCACCGACAAGCGGGAGAGCACCCCATGACCACCGCCAAGCGCGACACGTACACCCCCGAGACGCTGCTCTCGGTCGCGGTGCGGGTCTTCAACGAGCGTGGCTACGACGGCACTTCCATGGAGCACCTCTCCCGGGCGGCCGGCATCTCCAAGTCCTCGATCTACCACCATGTCAGCGGCAAGGAGGAGCTGCTGCGCCGGGCGGTCAGCCGGGCGCTCGACGGCCTGTTCGGCATCCTGGAGGAGGAGCCCGCGCGCACGGGGCGCGCCGCGGACCGGCTGGAGCACGTCGTGCGGCGCACGGTCGAGGTGCTCATGTCCGAGCTGCCCTACGTGACGCTGCTGCTGCGGGTGCGCGGCAACACCGAGACCGAGCGCTGGGCGCTGGAGCGGCGCCGCGACTTCGACCACCGGGTCGCGGAGCTGCTGAAGGCCGCCGCCGCCGACGGCGACATACGCGGCGACGTCGAGGTGCGCCTGGCCACCCGGCTGGTCTTCGGGATGATCAACTCCGTCGTGGAGTGGTACCGGCCGGACACCCGGGGCGCCAGTGGCCGCGAGGTGGCCGACGCGGTGGTCCTCCTGGCCTTCGCGGGCCTGCGGCAGGGCTGAGGGCCCGCGGTCGCGGTCGCGGGAGAGCGGAGTGCCTGAGGCCCGCGGCCGCGAGGAGGCACGGGGCTGACGGCCACCGCCGCCGTGCGGGTAAGCGGTACCGCTCCCCGCGGCTCAGGCCTCCGGCTCCAGGTCCTCCTCCTCGAACACCAGCAGCGTGCGGGTGCTGAGCACCTCGGGGATGGCCTGGAGGCGGGTGAGCACCAGTTCGCGCAGCGCCCTGTTGTCGGGCGTGTGCACCAGCAGCAGCACGTCGAAGTCGCCGCCCACCAGCGCGATGTGGGAGGCGCCGGGCAGCTGCCTGAGCTGCTCGCGGACCGTGCGCCAGGTGTTCTGGACGATCTTGAGCGTGACGTACGCCGACGTCCCGTGCCCCGCCCGCTCGTGGTCGACGCGGGCGCTGAACCCCCGGATCACCCCGTCCTCGACCAGACGGTTGATGCGCGCGTAGGCGTTCGCGCGGGAGACGTGCACCCGTTCGGCCACGGACCGTATCGAGGCGCGTCCGTCCGCCTGGAGGATTTTCAGGATGTCCTGGTCGATCGCGTCCAGCGGACGCGGGGCCGGCAGGACGGCTCCGTCCTGCGGCCCGTCGGCCATTTGTTCAGCTGCCATGTCCCCCCGCTTCATCGCCGTGGACGTCCTGCGTTCATTGCAGGTTGTGGAGAACCGTTTGTCCACAGCCTGGCGGGGCCTGTAGCCAAAATGTGCCGACGACCGAACAATCGGTTGGTGAGGCGAGTCACAGCCGACGCGCCTCCCGTAGCCGCTCCCACGAGGAGGTGCCGTCATGACGGTCATGGAGCAGCGAGGCGCTTACCAGCCCTCGCCGCCGCCCGCCTGGCAGCCCCGTATGGACCCCGCGCCGCTGCTGCCCGACGCCGAGCCCTACCGCGTCCTCGGCACCGAGGCGGCGGCGGAGGCCGACCCGGACCTGCTGCGCCGACTGCACGCTCAGCTGGTGCGCGGCCGCCGCTACAACGCGCAGGCCACCGCGCTGACCAAGCAGGGCCGTCTGGCCGTCTACCCCTCCAGCACCGGTCAGGAAGCCTGCGAGGTCGCCGCCGCGCTGGCCCTGGACGAGCGCGACTGGCTCTTCCCCAGCTACCGCGACACGCTCGCCGTGGTCGCCCGGGGCGTCGACCCGGTCGAGGCGCTCACCCTGCTGCGCGGCGACTGGCACACCGGCTACGACCCCTACGAGCACCGGGTCGCCCCGCTGAGCACCCCGCTCGCCACCCAGCTCCCACACGCCGTCGGTCTCGCGCACGCCGCCCGCATCAAGGGCGACGACGTGGTCGCGCTCGCCATGGTCGGCGACGGCGGCACCAGCGAGGGCGACTTCCACGAGGCCCTGAACTTCGCGGCCGTCTGGCAGGCGCCGGTGGTCTTCCTGGTGCAGAACAACGGCTTCGCCATCTCCGTCCCGCTCGCCAAGCAGACCGCCGCGCCCTCCCTGGCCCACAAGGCCGTCGGGTACGGCATGCCGGGCCGGCTGGTCGACGGCAACGACGCGATCGCCGTGCACGAGGTGCTCAGCGACGCCGTGCGGCGCGCACGCTCGGGCGGCGGCCCGACCCTGGTCGAGGCGGTGACCTACCGCGTCGACGCCCACACCAACGCGGACGACGCCACCCGCTACCGCGGCGACGCCGAGGTCGAGGCATGGCGCGCCCACGACCCGATCCAGCTGCTGGAGCGGGAGCTGACCGGGCGCGGCCTGCTCGACGAGGCCGGTCTCGAGGCCGCCCGGAAGGACGCCGAGGAGATGGCCGCCGACCTGCGGGAGCGCATGAACCGGGACCCCGAACTGAACCCCATGGACCTCTTCGACCACGTCTACGCCGAGAACACCGCACAGCTGCGCGAGCAGCGCGCCCTGCTGCGCGCCGAGCTCGAGGCGGAGCAGGGCGACCAGGAAGGCGGCCTGCGATGACCACCGTCGCCGTCAAGCCCGCCACCATGGCGCAGGCCCTCACACGCGCGATGCGCGACGCGATGGCCGCCGACCCCTCCGTGCACGTCATGGGCGAGGACGTCGGCACCCTCGGCGGTGTCTTCCGGGTGACCGACGGGCTCGCCAAGGAGTTCGGCGAGGACCGCTGCACCGACACCCCGCTCGCGGAGGCGGGCATCCTCGGCACCGCCGTCGGCATGGCCATGTACGGCCTGCGCCCGGTCGTCGAGATGCAGTTCGACGCGTTCGCCTACCCGGCGTTCGAGCAGCTGATCAGCCATGTCTCCCGGATGCGCAACCGCACCCGCGGCAGGATGCCGCTGCCGATCACCGTCCGTGTCCCCTACGGCGGCGGCATCGGCGGCGTCGAGCACCACAGCGACTCCTCCGAGGCCTACTACATGGCCACCCCGGGTCTGCACGTGGTCACGCCCGCGACCGTCGCCGACGCCTACGGGCTGCTGCGCCAGGCCATCGCCTCCGACGACCCGGTCGTCTTCCTGGAGCCCAAGCGCCTCTACTGGTCGAAGGACGCCTGGAACCCCGAGCAGCCGACGGACGTGGAACCGATCGGGCGCGCGGTGGTCCGGCGGGCCGGCAGCAGCGCCACGCTCCTCACCTACGGCCCGTCCGTGCCGGTCTGCATGGAGGCCGCCGAGGCCGCCCGGGCCGAGGGCTGGGACCTGGAAGTGGTCGACCTGCGCTCCCTGGTGCCGTTCGACGACGAGACGGTCTGCGCGTCCGTGCGGCGCACCGGTCGCGCGGTCGTCGTGCACGAGTCGACCGGATTCGGCGGCCCCGGCGGCGAGATCGCCGCCCGTGTCACCGAGCGCTGCTTCCACCACCTGGAGGCCCCGGTGCTGCGCGTGGCCGGCTTCGACATCCCCTACCCGCCGCCGATGCTGGAACGGCACCACCTGCCCGGCGTCGACCGCATCCTGGACGCCGTGGCGCGCCTGCAGTGGGAGGCCGAGGGCTGATGGCACAGGTTCTGGAGTTCAAGCTGCCCGACCTCGGTGAGGGGCTCACCGAGGCGGAGATCGTCCGCTGGCTGGTGAACGTCGGCGACGTCGTCGCCATCGACCAGCCGGTCGTCGAGGTCGAGACGGCCAAGGCGATGGTCGAGGTTCCCTGCCCCTACGGTGGCGTGGTCACCGCCCGCTTCGGCGAGGAGGGCACCGAACTGCCCGTCGGCGCCCCGCTGCTGACGGTCGCGGTGGGCTCCGGGACCGCCCCGGACACGGAGGGCGACAGCGGGGGATCGGGCAACGTCCTCGTCGGCTACGGCACCTCCGAGGCGCCGGCGCGGCGCCGCAGGGTGCGCACCGCGGCCGCCGGCGGGCCGGTGAAACAGCCCGCCCCGGCCGCCCCCGCCTCTGTCGCCGCACCGGTTGCCGCACCGGTTGCCGCACCCGCGCCCGTCGCGGGACCCGTCCCGGTGATCTCCCCGCTGGTGCGCCGGCTCGCCCGGGACAACGACCTGGACCTGCGGCAGCTCGCCGGATCGGGCCCCGACGGGCTGATCCTGCGGGCCGACGTCGAGGGCGCGCTGCGGGCCAGGACCGCGCCGGCCCCCGCGCCGCAGGCACCGGCCGCCCGCGTCTCCCCCGTCCGCGACGGCGTCCGCACCCCGCTCAAGGGCGTTCGGGGCATCGTCGCGGACAAGCTGTCCCGCAGCCGCCGGGAGATCCCCGACGCCACCTGCTGGGTCGACGCCGACGCGACGGAACTCATGCGCGCGCGGGCCGCGATGAACGCGGCCGGGACACCGAAGATCTCCCTCATCGCGCTGCTCGCCCGGATCTGCGCCGCCGCCCTGGCCCGCCACCCGGAGCTGAACTCCTACGTCGACACCGAGGCCCGCGAGGTCGTCCGGCTCGACCAGGTGCACCTCGGCTTCGCCGCGCAGACCGAGCGCGGCCTGGTCGTGCCGGTCGTCCGGGACGCCCACGCCCGCGACGCCGAGTCGCTGACCGCCGAGTTCGCCCGGCTCACCGAGGCGGCCCGGACCGGGACGCTGACCCCCGCGGAACTCACCGGCGGCACCTTCACGTTGAACAACTACGGCGTTTTCGGCGTCGACGGCTCCACCCCGATCATCAACCACCCCGAGGCGGCCATGCTCGGCGTCGGCCGCATCGTCCCCAAGCCGTGGGTGCACGAGGGCGAACTGGCCGTGCGCCAGGTCGTCCAGCTCTCGCTCACCTTCGACCACCGGGTGTGCGACGGCGGCACCGCGGGCGGCTTCCTGCGGTACGTCGCGGACTGCGTGGAACAACCGGCGGTGCTGCTGCGCACCCTGTGACCCGACGCGAGACCGCGGGGGACGCCGCACCCGGGCGTTCCCCGCGCGGTGCGGCTCACCTCCTCGGTGCGACACCGATCCTCGGTTCCCTGTGATCAGCGGGGCCCGCATACTCGGGGGGTGACCGAGAACGCTCCCGCCGCCATCGGGGCCGCCGCACCGTACGACGCCGTCGTGCTGGCGGGCGGGGCCGCCCGGCGGCTCGGCGGGGCCGACAAGCCCGGACTGCGGGTCGGCGGCCGGGCTCTCCTCGACCGGGTGCTCGCGGCCTGCGCCGGCGCGGCCACGACCGTCGTCGTCGCCGGTCCCCGGCCGACCTCCCGCCCGGTGCGCTGGACACGCGAGGACCCGCCCGGCGCCGGGCCCGTCGCCGCGCTGGAGGCCGGACTGCGGCTCACCACCGCCGCGCAGGCGGTCGTCCTCTCCGCCGACCTGCCGTTCCTCGAAACGGCCGCACTGGACCGGCTGTTGACCGCGCTGCGGGAGACGGGCGCCGACGGTGCGCTGCTCACCGACGCCGACGGCCGTGACCAGCCGCTCGTCGCCGCCTACCGCACCGCCGCGCTGCGCCGCGAACTGGCCGCCCTCGCCACCACGCCGGGCGGCCTCACCGGCCTGCCCCTGCGCCGGCTGACGGGCGCCCTCCGACTCACCCGCGTCCCGGACCCGCTCGCGTCCTTCGACTGCGACACCTGGGACGACCTCGTCAACGCCAGGGCACGCATCAGGGAGCATGGGCACGTGTTGGATGAATGGATCTCCGCAGTCAAGGACGAACTGGGCATCGACCTGGACGTCGACATCCGCGGCCTGCTCGACCTGGCCCGAGACGCCGCCCACGGCGTGGACCGGCCCGCCGCGCCCCTGACCACCTTCCTCGTCGGCTACGCCGCGGCCCAGGGCGGAGGCGGCCCGGAGGCGGTCGCCGAGGCCGCCCGCAAGGCCGCCGCGCTGGCCGTGCGCTGGGAGCGGGAGAACGCCGCCGACGGTGCGGGCAACCCCGGTCCGGACGCCGGATGACCGCCCCGGGTACCCGGGCGGGGGCGCCCGCGGCGGACGCCGACGACCTGGACGTCGAGGAGGCCCTGGCCCTCGTGAGGGAACCGAAGGACGACGGCGACGCACCCGTGCCCACGCCCGTCCGCGCCGAGCGACGGCACGAGCGGCACAGGGCCACGCCCTGGCCCCGGGCCCGCGACATCGCCGCCCGGGCCGCCCGCTCGGGCAGCCGCCGCACCCCCGTCTCCGTCCCCCTCGCCGACGCCCTCGGCCTGGTGCTCGCGTCGCCGCTCGACGCGCTCACCGACCTGCCCTCCTTCGACACCTCCGCGATGGACGGCTGGGCGGTCGCCGGACCCGGCCCCTGGGAGGTCAGGGACGAGGGCGTGCTCGCGGGACACGCCCAGCCCGCCGCGCTGACCGACGGCGAGGCGGTCCGCATCGCGACCGGCGCCCGCGTCCCCGCCGACACCACCGCCGTCCTGCGCACCGAACACGGCCGCACGGACGCCCAGGGACGGCTGCACGCCACCCGGGAGGTCGTCCACGGCCAGGACATCCGCCCCCGCGGCCAGGAATGCCGCAGCGGCGACCAGCTCCTCCCCGTCGGCACCCTCGTCACCCCCGCCGTCCTGGGCCTGGCCGCGGCGGCCGGATACGACACCGTCACGGCCGTCCCCCGCCCCCGCGTCGAAGTCCTGGTCCTCGGCGACGAGTTGCTCACCGAAGGGCGCCCGTACGACGGGCTGATCCGGGACGCGCTCGGCCCGATGCTGCCGCCCTGGCTGCGCGCGCTCGGCGCCGAGGTCACCGCCGTACGCAGGCTGGGCGACGACGCCAGGGCGCTGCGCAAGGCACTCACCGGTTCCACCGCCGACCTCGTCGTCACCACCGGCGGCACCGCGGCCGGACCGGTCGACCATGTGCACCCCACCCTGGACCGCATGGGCGCCGAACTCCTCGTCGACGGCGTCAAGGTGCGCCCCGGCCACCCCATGCTGCTGGCCCGCACCAAGGAGGACCAGCACCTCGTCGGCCTGCCCGGCAACCCCCTCGCGGCCGTCTCCGGCCTGCTCACGCTCGCCGAGCCGCTGCTGCGCACCCTCGCCGCCCGCCCCGCCCCGGAGCCGTACACGCTGGCGCTCAGGGAGGCCGTGCACGGGCACCCGCACGACACCCGGCTCATCCCGGTGGTGCTGCGCGGCGACCACGCCGTCCCGCTGCACTACAACGGCCCCGCCATGCTGCGCGGTATCGCCGCCGCAGACGCACTGGCCGTCGTGCCACCGGGCGGCGCCCGGCAGGGGGAGGAGGCGGAACTGCTCGACCTGCCGTGGGCGGCGGCCGGTATCGGGGTGTGTTTCACGTGAAACTTCCGGGCCATGACGCCATCGCCCGCCAGGCGGACGAACATCTGGTGACCCATCGGGTGAGACTCCCGAGGAAAGTGGTGGAGCGTCCGATCCGCCAGGTCGTCAAACGGCTGCTCATGGCCTTCGCGGTGCTGGTGGTCACCGCGCTGGTCGTCTACGCCGACCGCGCGGGCTACAGCGACAACTCCGACAGCTCGGTCGACTTCCTCGACGCGTTCTACTACGCGACCGTCACCCTCTCCACCACCGGATACGGCGACATCACCCCGGTCAGCGACAGCGCCCGGCTCACCAACATCTTCGTCATCACGCCCCTGCGCGTGCTGTTCCTGATCATCCTGGTCGGCACCACGCTGGAGGTCCTCACCGAACGCACCCGGGAGGAATGGCGCCTGAACCGCTGGAGGTCCACCTTGCGCGATCACACCGTGGTCATCGGCTTCGGCACCAAGGGCCGCTCGGCCATCCAGACCGTCTGCACCACGGGGCTGAAGAAGGAGCAGGTCGTGGTGGTCGACCCCAGCTCCAAGGCGATCGACGCGGCGACCTCCGAGGGGTTCGCGGGCGTCATAGGCGACGCCACCCGCAGTGAGGTGCTCAAGCGGGCCGAGGTGCACCGGGCCCGGCAGATCATCATCGCCCCGCAGCGCGACGACACCGCCGTGCTCGTCACCCTGACCGCCCGCCAGCTCAACCGCGGCGCGAAGATCGTGGCGGCCGTGCGCGAGGAGGAGAACGCCCCGCTGCTCAAGCAGTCCGGCGCCGACGCCGTCATCACCAGCTCCGGCGCGGCCGGCCGGCTGCTCGGCCTGTCCGTGCTCAGCCCCGCGGCCGGCATGGTCATGGAGGACCTGATCCAGCAGGGCAGCGGCCTGGACATCGTCGAACGCCCGGTCGTAAGGGCCGAGGTGGGCCGCTCGCCGCGCGAGACGGACGACCTGGTGGTGAGCGTCGTGCGCGGACACCGGGTGCTCGGCTACGACGACTCCTCCATCGGCGACCTCCAGCTCACCGACCGCCTGATCACCATCGTCCGGGTGACCCCAGGCGCCCGTGTCACCCCGCACGCCCGCCCGCTCCCCGAGGACTAGGCCAGACCGAGCGGGCCTGCCCCGGGAGCAGCGCCGGCGGGGAGTAGCGTCGCGTCCATGCATGCGATCACGATTCCCGAACCTGGTGGGCCCGAGTCGCTGGTGTGGAGCGAGGTCCCCGACCCGGTGCCCGGCGCGGGCGAGGTGCTGGTCGAGGTGGTGGCCAGCGCCGTCAACCGCGCCGACATCATGCAGCGGCAGGGCTTCTACGACCCGCCCCCCGGCGCCTCCCCCTACCCCGGCCTCGAGTGCTCCGGCCGGATCGTCGCGCTCGGCCCCAACGTCTCCGGCTGGGCCGTGGGCGACGAGGTGTGCGCGCTGCTCTCGGGCGGCGGTTACGCCCAGAAGGTCGCCGTCCCGGTCGGCCAGCTGCTGCCCGTGCCCGAGGGCATCGACCTGAAGCAGGCGGCCGCGCTGCCCGAGGTGGCCTGCACGGTCTGGTCCAACGTCTTCATGGTCGCCCACCTGCGCCCGGCCGAGACCCTGCTGGTGCACGGCGGCTCCAGCGGCATCGGCACGATGGCCATCCAGCTCGCCAAGGCCATCGGCGCCAAGGTCGCGGTGACCGCCGGGACGAAGGAGAAGCTGGAGTTCTGCGCCGAGCTGGGCGCGGACGTCCTCGTCAACTACCGCGAGCAGGACTTCGTCGCCGAGGTGCGGCAGGCCACCGAGGGTGCGGGAGCCGACGTCATCCTCGACAACATGGGCGCCAAGTACCTGGACCGCAACGTCCAGGCGCTCGCCGTCAACGGCCGGCTCGCGATCATCGGCATGCAGGGCGGGACCAAGGGCGAGCTGAACATCGGCACCCTGCTGTCCAAGCGGGCCGCGGTCACCGCGACCTCGCTGCGGGCCCGCCCGCTGAGCGAGAAGGCGGCCATCGTGGCCGCCGTGCGCGAGCACGTGTGGCCGCTGCTCGTGGCCCGCCACGTGCGCCCGGTGGTCGACCGTGAGCTGCCGATGCGGCAGGCGGCCGAGGCCCACCGGGTGGTGGAGGCGAGCGGCCACATCGGCAAGGTGCTGCTGGTCGCGCCGTAAGGGCCGGCCCGCCGGCCGCGGCGGCCCCCGGTCAGCTCCGTCGTACCCGCAGGCCCAGGAACGCCAGGCCCAGGCCCAGGCCGATGAGGACCAGGCCGGAGCCCAGGGGCAGGATGCGCAGCGCCGGTTCGGCGGGGGCGCCGGCCTGGGGGACCGGATCCTGGCTCGTGGGGGTCAGCGGCTGCCGGCCGGGGTCGAGTCCGGCCTCCTCCGGCGTGTCGGAGGCGGCCGGGGTGACGCCCGGCGGCTCGGCCTCCTCCGGGTAGCCGTCCTGCGGCTCCGCGAGGCCGGGGGACCCGGTGATCCTGCTGGGGTCGTCGTCCCCCTCCTCCTCGGCGGCCGGACCGTCCGGCCGGCCCGGCCGCATCCTGCCCTCGCCCGCGCGGCTCCCGGCCCGCGAGGGCTCGGCGGCGGACGCGGACGCGGCGCGCCCGGAGGCGTGCGCGGCCGGGGAGACGGACACGAGGGACCGGCCCGGGGGCGCGGACGCGTCCGGCGGGGTGGCCTCCGCGCCGTAGGCGAGGGCCACGCCGGAGACCGGCGTGGCCGTCACGAGGACGAGCAGCAGTCGTACGAGGCGCAGCGTGAGGCGCAGCCATGGAGTCACGTCGGTGACCTCCCGTAGCCCGATCGTCGAACTCCGACAGAAAGCCAGCCTCACATTCCCGGACGGACAGGGCATTTCATATTGGGCCGACAGGTCTAAAGGGTGGATCAGCCCCATGAGGGGGCAGCACGGTGATGAGGTGGAGTCGTGCGAGAGAATGGCGGCATGGAGATGCCGAGGAACGAACGGTCGCCGGAAAATCCCCAGATCCTGGTCGTGGGCCAGGACGGCATGGCGATTGGTGGCGGCGGCGGGGACGAGGACTCCCGCGAGATTCCGGTGACGGAGCAGGTCGAGCAGCCGGCGAAGGTCATGCGGATCGGCAGCATGATCAAGCAGCTCCTCGAGGAGGTGCGGGTCGCTCCGCTGGACGAGGCCAGCCGGGTCCGGCTGAAGGAGATCCACGCCAGCTCGGTCAAGGAGCTGGAGGACGGCCTGGCGCCGGAGCTGGTCGAGGAGCTGGAGCGGCTGTCCCTGCCGTTCACCGACGAGGCGACCCCGAGCGACGCGGAACTGCGGATCGCGCAGGCTCAGTTGGTGGGCTGGCTGGAGGGCCTGTTCCACGGCATCCAGACGACGCTGTTCGCCCAGCAGATGGCCGCGCGGGCGCAGCTGGAGCAGATGCGCCGCGCGCTCCCGCCGGGTGTGGGAGGCCCCGAGGGCGTCGAGGACCCCCGGGCCGGCGGCCGCTCGGGCGGGCCGTACCTGTAGGGCGGGGCGAAGGCCGTAGCCGAGGGCCGTATCCGAAATCGTGCGAAGGGGCCCGGCGGACGACCGCCGGGCCCCTTCGCGTGCGCCTCACCGGCGCCGGGTCACTGCGGCGGGTTGCCCGTCGAGACGCTCAGCTGCACGGTCTGGCTGCCCTTGGCGTCGAAGTCCGTGTCCGCGACGGGGAACTGGGACATGACCGTGCCGTCGCCCCAGGTGTTGTCGTCCACCTTCTTGATCTCGTACTTCCAGCCGGCGGCCTGGAAGCACGCCTTCACCGAGTCGATGTTCTTGTACTGGAAGTTGGGGAGCCGCACCTTGTGGGGGTCGGTGTACGACTCCTGCGGCTCCGTGCACTCCGTCTTGTCGATGGTCTTCGACGTGTCCGGGGGGCGGTAGCCGGACGCGTGCGTCGAGGGCGAGGCACTGGCGCGGCCACCGCCCTTGTCGTCCTCGCCGCCGCTGTTCAGCGTCAGCGCGACGACCAGGCCGACGACCGCGACGAGGGACACGGCGACGGACCCGATGATCACCGGCTTGTTGCCCTTGCCGCCGCCGCCCTGCGGTCCCTGGACCGTGGTCGGGGACGTGACGGAGTACGGCGGCGGGGTCGCGTGCGCCTGCTGCCCGAACGCGGCGGGCGGCGTCTGGTAGCCGCCCTGCTGCGGATAGCCGTAGGCGGGTGGCGGGGTGCCGTAGGGGTGCGGGGCCGGGACCGGCTGGTACGGCGTCTGCACCGGGCCGGTGGGCGCCGGGGTCGCCTGGTCGACCGGCGGGAACACGGCGGAGCCGACGCCCGAGCCGCTCTGCGTCGGCGCGGAGCCCGGCACGATGCTCGGCGCCGCCGCCTGGAAGGAGCCGGCGACGCGCAGGCACTCGTCCCGCATGGACTCGGCGGTCGGGAAGCGCTCGTTCGGGTTCTTCTTCAGGGCCCGCGCGACCAGCGCGTCCACCGCGGGCGGCAGCGACCGGTTGACCGAGGAGGGAGCCACCGGCTCCTCCTGCACATGCGCGTAGGCGATCGCCAGCGGCGAGTCGGCGTCGAACGGCAGCCGCCCCGTGACCAGCTGGAACAGCATGATGCCGACCGAGTACAGGTCGGAGCGGGCGTCCACCCCGCGGCCGAGGGCCTGCTCGGGCGAGAGGTACTGCGGGGTGCCGACGACCATGCCGGTCTGGGTCATGGAGGTGACCCCGGACTGCATGGCGCGGGCGATGCCGAAGTCCATGACCTTGACCACGCCGCGCTTGGTCATCATCACGTTGCCCGGCTTGATGTCGCGGTGGACCAGGCCCTTCTCGTGGCTGATCTCCAGCGCCGCCAGCACATCGGCGGTGATCTTCAGCGCCTTGTCGGCGGGCATCGCCCCGAACTGCCGTATGTCCTCGTCCAGGACCGAGCCCAGCGGGCGGCCCTCGACGTACTCCATGACGATGTACGGCGTCGTCATGCCGTCCACGTCGTCCTCGCCGGTGTCGAAGACGGAGACGATGTTGGTGTGCGTGAGCTTGGCCACGGCCTGGGCCTCGCGGCGGAAGCGCTCGCGGAAGGCCTGCTCCCGGCCCAGTTCGGTGTGCAGCGTCTTGATCGCGACCTGGCGGTCGAGCACGGCGTCGTACGCCAGGTGCACCGAGGCCATGCCGCCCTCACCGAGCAGGTCACGCAGTTGGTAGCGACCGCCCGCCAGAGCGCGCCCCGCGTATCTGCCCTGTGCGCCGTCCTGGCTCATCTCTCCGTGTCCCCCACTGGCCGTCCGGCGCCTTCATCGAGCGGAACATGCCTTGATCGAATGTCTCATTCCCGGCCAAGTCTGCCCCAGGGCCCGGACACGTCAAGCGGGGTGCCCGTTCCGTGACCGTACGCGCAAGAAGCGTCGCGCAAGCGTTACAGCGGGCGTACGACCGGCACACAGAATTTGCACGAGAGCGCGTGCTAGAGGTTTCATGACCGATCCGTCCGGGACCGGTCCCGGTAGCGGATCCGGACCGGCGGCCCCCGCGAAGGCTGTAGCGTGGCCGACGGAGACCGTGACAACACCGCGCGCACCGCGGGCAGAAACGACGGCGAGGACCGATGGCACAGACGCACAGCGCCCAGGGCCCGTCCGACCCCGAGGCGACTGGTGGCGGCATGTCCGAGACGCCGGAGATGTGGGGCAACGGCGGGCTCGTCGGCGACGGCCGGTACCGGCTGACCCATCGGCTGGGCCGCGGCGGCATGGCCGAGGTGTTCGCCGCCGAGGACGTCCGTCTCGGCCGCACGGTCGCCGTCAAGCTGCTCCGCGCCGACCTCGCCGAGGACCCCACCTCCAAGGCCCGCTTCACGCGCGAGGCCCAGTCGGTGGCGGGTCTCAACCACCACGCGATCGTCGCCGTGTACGACTCCGGCGAGGACTTCGTGGGCGGCCAGTCCGTGCCGTACATCGTGATGGAGCTGGTCGAGGGCCGCACCATCCGCGACCTGCTGCTGAACGCCGAGGCGCCGGGTCCCGAGCAGGCCCTGATCATCGTCTCCGGGGTGCTGGAGGCGCTCGCCTACTCGCACCAGCACGGCATCGTGCACCGCGACATCAAGCCCGCCAACGTGATCATCACGGACAACGGCGCCGTCAAGGTCATGGACTTCGGCATCGCCCGCGCCCTGCACGGGGCGTCGACCACGATGACGCAGACCGGCATGGTCATGGGCACCCCGCAGTACCTCTCCCCGGAGCAGGCGCTCGGCAAGGCCGTCGACCACCGCTCCGACCTGTACGCGACCGGCTGCCTGCTGTACGAACTGCTCGCGCTGCGGCCCCCGTTCACCGGCGAGACCCCGCTGTCGGTGGTCTACCAGCACGTCCAGGACATCCCGACCCCGCCGTCCGAGACCTCCGACGCCTGCCCGCCGGAGCTGGACGGCCTGGTCATGCGCTCGCTCGCCAAGGAGCCCGACGACCGGTTCCAGACGGCCGAGGAGATGCGCGGCCTGGTCCAGTACGGCCTGCAGATGCTGTACGAGCAGGGCGGCCACACCGGCACCTGGAACACCGGCCCGGTGGCGGCGCACGACGGCCGGCACACCCCGGCGGCCGGCTTCGCGGGCACCACCGCGATGCAGCACCCCGGCGAGTTCGGCGCGGGCACCACGCAGATCCCGCAGCCGATCCTGCCCACCGGGTACGGCGACGACGGCGGTTTCGAGGGGCACGGCAACAGGGGCAGCGGCCGCGGCAAGCTGTGGATCCTGGCCGTCCTCGCGGTGATCGCGATCGCGGCGGGCGTCGCGCTCGCGCTCAACCACAACAACAACAGCAGCGGCGGTACCGGCGACGACGTCAAGCCGGCGAAGACGCACTCGAAGTCCACCAAGGACGAGACGGACTCCGCGACGCCGTCCGACGAGTCCACCGGGCGGCCCACGGACACGTCCACGAACAACGGCACGGGCACCGGCACCGGTTCCGACTGGCCGCCGTCCTACACGCCGTCGGCGACCCCGTCCCGCACCGTCACCTCCGACCCGACCGACGAGCCGACGGACCCGCAGACCTCGCAGGAGGAGACGGCCCCGCAGACCAGTCCGCCGCCGTCGACGGACCCGGCGGCCGGCGGCACGGACGGCGGCGCCACGGTCGGCGGCACGGACGGCGGCGCCACCGACGGCGCGGCCGGCGGCGACGGGACTTGAAGGCCGTCGACGCCGTCGCTCCCGCCGTCGCCCTGAACCGCGCACGCGGCGGGCGGCTCCGCGGTCACTCCACGAAGGCGTCGCACACCGCGTCGTACTCCCGGGTCCACCACACCGGGAGTGCCGAGGCGGCCGGGAACTGGCAGTCCGCGCGGGTGTCGCCGCGCTCGTAGTGCCAGCGCAGCATCCAGAAGTCGTTCAGGCGTTCCCACCACACCCGGTGCACGGCCGCGGCCAGCTCCGAGGGGGTGGCCCCGGCCGCGCGCCGGTACGCGCGCGCGTACGCCCGCACCTTGCGCAGGTCCAGCGCGCCCACGGGCCGCACGAAGAAGATCACCGCGGCGCGCACGGCCTCCTCGGCGCGGGGCTGCACCCCTAGCCGGTCCCAGTCGACGATGGCGGCCGGGGCGTCGTCCTTGTAGAGCAGGTTGAACGGGTGGAAGTCGCCGTGCACCCACCCCACCGGCCCGCCGCGCGGCGGGCGCCGGTGCGCGTGCTGCTCCACCAGCGCGCGCCGCTCCAGGAGCCGGTGGCGGGCCAGCGCGTCGAAGGCGTCGGCCGGGCGGTGCCGGCGGACGTGCCCGAGCAGGTCGTCGATGAGGCTGAAGGTGTCGGCCGGGTCGGCGCTCTCCACGGGGTGCGGGCTCGTCGCGGGGCGGGTGCGCCCCTTGGGGGGCATCACCCGCTCCAGACAGGCGTGTACGGCCCCCAGGAGGGCCCCCAGGCGCGCGCTGTCCCCCCGGGTGAGCTGGCCGCCGTGGCGGTGCCGGCCGTCGACCCACGGGTACAGGGCGTACGCGTGGCCGCCGACCACGGCGACCGTGCGGCCCTCGCGGTGGGCGAGCGGCGGGGCGACCGGCACCCCCAGGTCGGCCAGGCGCTGGGTGGCGCTGTGCCGGCGCTCGATCGCCGCCGGATCGGCGGTGTCGGGGTCGAAGTGGTGCTTCAGGAAGTAGCGGCCGCGGGTGGTGCTGACCCGGTAGCCCCGGTTGAGCAGGCCCTGGTCGACGGGTTCACAGGCGAGGGCGGCACCGGCGGAATACAGGGGCAGCAGGGCGCCCAGAGGGGGCGCGTGCGAAAGAGGGGGTGGTACACATGAGCGCGGCACGCGCCAGATGTTAGGGCACCCCAAGACCCCGTGAGCTGGGCGTTGTCACAGGCAGTCATCGGCGGTCTCTTTCGGTCACCCGGCGTACCGGGTCGAAAAAGCGCCCCCCGGTCGCGCGGGGCGCCGTGCCGGGCGACCCGCATCCTGTCCCGCCAGACGGGAATGTCACGACATGTCCATCTTGGTGTGCGAGGCGAGTGTCACAAGAAGGCTCTTCCCGTGTCCGGGGTCGCCGGGATAACGTGCCGTAGCTCCGGCCTCCTGCAAGGCTGTGACCAGCGGGCTTCCGGTCCTTGCGGATTTACTTGGAAATCCAAGCAAAAACGCAGGTCAGGAGGGGTTTCACAGAAATGTGGAGCACTGGGTAACGTAAAAGTCGCAGGGCGCTCGCCGGGGCACCTGTCACGCCTGTTCCCGGCCGAGTGGCACCCACCCCGTGCCCGGTGGTCGAAAACAGGTGAGCCGCACTGGCCTACCGGCAACCCCGGGGGCCGGAACGACGGAGGAGCACACGTGACCGTGGAGAGCAGTGCCGCGCGCAAGCCGCGACGCAGCGCCGCAGGCAAGGCCGGCACCACCGGCAGCAGGACCGGAGCCACCGGCACCAAGCGCACGACCCGCACCACCAAGAAGAGCACCGACCCGGAACTCGTGCAGCTCCTCACGCCCGAGGGCGAGCGGGTCGAGAACGCCGAGTACGACGCGTACGTCGCCGGGATCACCCCCGACGAGCTGCGTGGCCTGTACCGCGACATGGTGCTCACCCGCCGCTTCGACGCCGAGGCCACCGCGCTGCAGCGCCAGGGCGAGCTGGGCCTGTGGGCCTCGCTGCTGGGCCAGGAGGCCGCCCAGATCGGCTCCGGCCGGGCCACCCGCGAGGACGACTACGTCTTCCCGACCTACCGCGAGCACGGCGTCGCCTGGTGCCGCGGGGTGGACCCGACCAACCTGCTCGGGATGTTCCGCGGTGTGAACAACGGCGGCTGGGACCCCAACAGCAACAACTTCCACCTCTACACGATCGTCATCGGCTCGCAGACCCTGCACGCCACCGGCTACGCGATGGGCGTGACCAAGGACGGCGCGGACTCGGCGGTCATCGCCTACTTCGGTGACGGCGCCTCCAGCCAGGGCGACGTGGCCGAGGCCTTCACCTTCTCCGCGGTCTACAACGCGCCCGTGGTGTTCTTCTGCCAGAACAACCAGTGGGCCATCTCCGAGCCCACCGAGAAGCAGAGCCGCGTCCCGCTGTACCAGCGCGCCCAGGGCTTCGGCTTCCCGGGCGTACGGGTGGACGGCAACGACGTGCTGGCCTGCCTCGCGGTCACCAAGTGGGCGCTGGAGCGCGCCCGCAACGGCGAGGGCCCGACCCTGGTCGAGGCGTACACCTACCGCATGGGGGCCCACACCACCTCCGACGACCCCACCCGCTACCGGGGTGACGAGGAGCGCCTGGCCTGGGAGGCGAAGGACCCGATCCTGCGCCTGCGCCGGTACCTGGAGGCCGCAAACCACGCGGACGAGGGATTCTTCGCGGAACTCGAGGCCGAGTCCGAGGCGTTGGGCAGGCGAGTGCGCGAGGCGGTCCGTGCCATGCCGGACCCGGACCGGTTCGCCATCTTCGAGAACGTGTACGCGGACGGGCACGCGCTCGTCGACGAGGAGCGAGCCCAGTTCGCCGCCTACCAGGCGTCGTTCGCGGACGCAGAGGGGGTCTGACCATGGCAGCCGAGACCAAGAACATGGCACTGGCCAAGGCGATCAACGAGTCGCTGCGCCGCGCCCTGGAGACGGACCCCAAGGTCCTCGTCATGGGCGAGGACGTCGGCAAGCTCGGTGGTGTCTTCCGGGTCACCGACGGCCTGCAGAAGGACTTCGGCGAGAGCCGGGTCATCGACACCCCGCTCGCCGAGTCCGGCATCGTGGGCACCGCGATCGGCCTGGCGCTGCGGGGCTACCGCCCGGTGGTGGAGATCCAGTTCGACGGCTTCGTCTTCCCGGCCTACGACCAGATCGTCACCCAGCTCGCGAAGATGCACGCCCGCGCGCTCGGCAAGGTCAAGATGCCGGTCGTCATCCGTATCCCCTACGGCGGCGGCATCGGCGCGGTCGAGCACCACTCCGAGTCCCCCGAGGCGCTGTTCGCGCACGTGGCCGGCCTGAAGGTGGTCAGCCCCTCCAACGCCTCCGACGCGTACTGGATGATGCAGCAGGCCATCCAGAGCGACGACCCGGTGATCTACTTCGAGCCCAAGCGCCGCTACTGGGACAAGGGCGAGGTCGACACCGAGGCCATCCCCGCCCCGCTGCACAAGGCGCAGGTCGTCCGCGAGGGCACCGACCTCACCCTGGTCGCCTACGGCCCGATGGTGAAGCTCTGCCAGGAGGTCGCCGCCGCGGCCGCCGAGGAGGGCAAGTCCCTGGAGGTCGTGGACCTGCGCTCGGTCAGCCCCCTCGACTTCGACACCGTCCAGGCGTCGGTGGAGAAGACCCGCCGCCTGGTCGTCGTCCACGAGGCGCCGGTGTTCCTCGGCTCCGGCGCGGAGATCGCCGCCCGGATCACGGAGCGCTGCTTCTACCACCTGGAGGCCCCGGTGCTCCGGGTCGGCGGCTACCACGCCCCGTACCCGCCGGCGCGCCTGGAGGAGGAGTACCTGCCTGGCCTGGACCGGGTGCTCGACGCCGTCGACCGTGCCCTGGCGTACTGAGGAGAGGGTTCGTGACGACGATGACGGAAGCATCCGTACGCGAGTTCAAGATGCCCGACGTGGGCGAGGGACTCACCGAGGCCGAGATCCTCAAGTGGTACGTCCAGCCGGGTGACACGGTCACCGACGGCCAGGTGGTGTGCGAGGTCGAGACCGCCAAGGCGGCCGTCGAACTGCCCATCCCCTACGACGGTGTGGTCCGCGAGCTGCGCTTCCCCGAGGGCACCACGGTCGACGTGGGCACCGCCATCATCGCGGTGGACGTGTCGGGCGGCGCCCCGGCCGAGGCCCCCGCCGAGCAGGCCGAGGCCGCGCCCGCGGCCCCCGCGGAGAGCGCGAAGGTGGAGGAGGAGCCCAAGCCTCCGGCCCGCCAGCCCGTGCTGGTCGGTTACGGCGTGGCGACCACCTCCACCAAGCGCCGGCCGCGCAAGGGCCCAGAGGTGAAGGTCCCGGCGGCCGCCCAGGCCGCCCAGGCCGTCCAGACCGAGCTGAACGGCCACGGCGCCCCCGCCGAGTCCCGGCCGCTGGCCAAGCCGCCGGTGCGCAAGCTGGCGAAGGACCTCGGCGTCGACCTCACCACGGTCACCCCGTCCGGCCCCGACGGCGTCATCACCCGCGAGGACGTCCACGCGGCGGCGGCCCCCCAGGCCGCCGAACCGGCCGTGGCGGCCCCCTCGCCCGTGACGGCCCCCGCGGCCGCCGCGCCCGTCGTGTCGCACGACGGCGCGCGTGAGACCCGTGTCCCGGTCAAGGGTGTCCGCAAGGCGACGGCACAGGCCATGATCGGCTCGGCCTTCACGGCCCCGCACGTCACGGAGTTCGTGACGGTGGACGTGACGCGCACGATGAAGCTGGTCGAGGAGCTGAAGCAGGACAAGGAGTTCCAGGGCCTGCGGGTCAACCCGCTGCTGCTGATCGCCAAGGCCCTGCTGGTCGCCATCAAGCGCAACCCGGACATCAACGCGTCCTGGGACGAGGCGAACCAGGAGATCGTGCTCAAGCACTACGTCAACCTGGGCATCGCCGCGGCCACCCCCCGTGGCCTGATCGTCCCCAACATCAAGGACGCGCACGCCAAGACGCTCCCGCAGCTCGCCGAGTCGCTGGGCGAGCTGGTCGGCACGGCCCGCGAGGGCAGGACGTCACCGGCGGCGATGCAGGGGGGCACGGTGACCATCACCAACGTCGGCGTCTTCGGCGTCGACACCGGTACGCCGATCCTCAACCCCGGCGAGTCCGCGATCCTCGCGGTCGGCGCGATCAAGCTCCAGCCGTGGGTCCACAAGGGCAAGGTGAAGCCCCGCCAGGTCACCACCCTGGCCCTCAGCTTCGACCACCGCCTGGTCGACGGCGAACTGGGCTCCAAGGTCCTCGCCGACGTGGCGGCGATCCTGGAACAGCCGAAGCGACTGATCTCCTGGGCCTGACACCCCAGGAGGAGTAACCTCGACGCCCTGGAGGGGACGGCCGCAAGTTTGGTTTGCGGCCGCCCCCTCCGTCTTTTCACCGGGTCGTCAGACGCGGCCGAGCACGTAGACGGGTGCTCCGTCCTCGGCTCCGCCCTGGGAGCGGATGCAGGCGTGCCGGCGCAGCAGGCGCAGGCACTCGTTGACACGATGCACCGTCAGGCCCGTACGGGCCGCGATCGACTCGAGCGGCTCACGCAGCTCACCCTTCTCGACGAGCACCGGCGCGATCACCACCGCCACCGTCCACACGTCCTCCGTCACCGACAACCGCCGCCGCCAGTCGGCCAGCACGGTCTCCGTGGTGGGGTGAGCGGAGCTGGGGGCGGCACGACCGAGGACCAGGACGTCGAACCGGTCGGCGATGCGCTCCATCGCCCGCACCAGGGCCTGCTGCACGGCGAGGGTGGCCTTCTGCGTCGCCAGGGTCTCCCGCTGGATGCCCAGCATCTCCTTCTGCAGGTCGACGGACTCCCTCTGCAGTCCGAGTGTCTCCTTCTGCAGGTCGACGGTTTCCCTCTGCAGTCCGAGTGTCTCCTTCTGCAGATCGACGGCTTCCTTCTGCAGCGCGATCGTCTCGCGCTGCCCGTTCGCCAGCTCCTCGTCCAGCTGAAGGTTGTGCGCCTCCAGCCGCACGATGGCCTCGGCGACCTGCTCCGGCATGGCGTATGCGACTGGAGCACCCGGCTCGGCCGACTGCACCTCCGCCTCTTCGAGGGCGTAGGAACCCTCCCGCTGCACTGTCTCGATCACTTCCGCCGCCCACTGCTTGAAGGGGGCGCAGGAAGGCTTGGTGCAGGCGCTGACGAGGAGGATGAGACCTTGGAGAGAGATGACGTTCAAGTCTCGGCGCCACTCCCTACCTGCGGGAACGCTGAGACCGTAACCTCCAGTTAGGGTCTCGAGATTTTCTCGATGGTCTTCCGGGACATGGTCGCCCAGTGCTTTCTGCGGGTTGGTGTGGCCCAACTGCCTGCACACATCCACAGCCGGAAACCAATGCGTCCCGTCCGGCATGGTCAGCCTTCGCACCCGGGCTCCGGTCGCCGCGTAGACGAAGTCGCTGATGTCGATCGCCTCGTGCCGTGCGGCCGAGTCGGATCGCTTGCTGGGTTCATTCATCCGAACCACCTCCGCTGCGGAACGTAGAGCGGAGGAAATCGAACATGCCAACCGCAACCGGGATCTTTCACGATTGCGAGGGAAGATCGTCGATTCCGCTGGCATTCCACGACGCGAAGGGCCCGCCGCGGAGTCGCGGCGGGCCCTCGGTGCTCTGCTGGGTGGGTGTCAGCCGAGCTTGGCGAAGCTGTAGTTGAGGAGCTTCGTGGCGTCCGTGGCGCGCTGGGCGTAGGAGCTGGAGGCCAGGACCGTGCCGATGACGGTCTTGCCGTTACGGGTCGCGGCGAAGACGAGGCAGGCGCCGGCCTCGGGGCCGGAACCGGTCTTCACACCGATGGCG
This sequence comes from Streptomyces sp. IBSBF 3136, assembly GCF_036815105.1. Taxonomy (NCBI): domain Bacteria; kingdom Bacillati; phylum Actinomycetota; class Actinomycetes; order Kitasatosporales; family Streptomycetaceae; genus Streptomyces; species Streptomyces sp. IBSBF 3136. The sequence continues at coordinate 4,088 of NZ_JAJSZC010000038.1, read as the reverse complement.
CCGCTGTAGCTGGAGAGCAGCGTGTTGGTGTTGTCCCACCGGCCCATGGTGCGAGTGCTGCCGGTCTTCGTGATCGTCTTCGCGGTGTACGACTTCGTCTTGACGATCGTGCGGAAGGTGGAGCTCTTCATCGCGCTGCTGGCGATCTTCGTCAGGTCGCGCGGCGTCGAGTAGTTCGAGCCGTTGCCGATGCCGTCGAACGAGTCGAAGTGCGTGTTCTTCAGACCGAGGTTCTTGGCGGCGGTGTTCATCTTGCCGATGAAGTTCGCCACGCGCGTGGCGCGGGTCGAGCCGGTGCCGTACTTGTCGGCCAGCGCGTAGGCAGCGTCGCAGCCGGACGGCAGCATCAGCCCGTACAGCAGCTGGCGGACGGTGACCTTGTCACCGACGATCAGGTGCGCCGACGAGGCGCCCTTCGACACGATGTAGTCGCTGTACGCCTTCTGGATCGTCACCTTGGAGTCGAGGTTCAGGTTCGACTGCGCCAGCACGACCTTGGCGGTCATGATCTTGGTGGTGGAGCCCGTGGAGCGCGTGTCGTCCGCTGCCTTGTTGTACAGGCTGGAGCCGCTCGAGTTGTTCATCACGTAGCCGCCCTTGGCCACGATCGAGGGCGCGGTGACGGCCTGCGCGGGCGCCGCGGTGAGGGCCCCGGTGGCGAGCATCGCGCCGGAGGTGACGGCGACGGCGGTGGCTCGGCGGATGCGGCGGGTGCCCTTGATGCCGGTAATCAAAGTGAAATACCCCGATTGTCTTTGAATGCCCCTGGAATGCGGCCGAGTTGGACTGCCAAGCGAGTGGGGCCGCACGTGTGCGACACGTAAGTAGCACAGAAGGTTGTGCGGGCGCTGGGTGAGATCTGCGTCACGTTCATATGCCGGACGGGGCTCCCGTATGCGTACGCGTTGTATCTATCCTGTGGACATGGCTACGCCTGTGAAACAGCCCCCCGCCGCCGACCGCGTCTACACCCACGTCAAGCAAGCCGTACTGGACCGCCGCTACGAGGGCGGCACGCTGCTCACCGAGGGCGAGCTGGCCGACGCCGTGGGGGTCTCCCGCACGCCCGTGCGCGAGGCGCTGCTGCGGCTCGAGGTGGAGGGCCTGATCAGGCTGTACCCCAAGAAGGGCGCCCTGGTCCTGCCGGTCTCCGCGCAGGAGATCGCCGACGTGGTGGAGACCCGGCTGCTGGTGGAGGAGCACGCGGCCCGCAAGGCCGTACCCGCCTCGCCCGCGCTGCTGGAACGGCTGGCGGAGCTGCTGGAGCAGCAGAAGGGACAGGCCGCGGCCGGGGACTTCGCCGCCGCCGCCAAGACCGACCGCTGCTTCCACGCCGAGATCGTCCGCAGCGGCGGCAACGAGATCCTCTCCCGTCTCTACGACCAGCTGCGCGACCGTCAGTTGCGGATGGGCGTCGCGGTCATGCACTCCCACCCCGACCGGATCGCCAAGACGCTCGCCGAGCACGAGGAGATCCTGGACGCGCTGCGCTCCGGGGACGCGGAGGCCGCGGTGGGCGTCGTGCACCGGCACGTGGGCTGGTTCTCGCACCTCGCGCGGGGTGAGGTCCGATGAGCAACGCCACCCTGCCGGGTGACCCCGAGGGCGGCCGGCGTGCCGTCGCGGTGTGGTCCATCGGCGTCGCCGTCTACTTCGTCGCCGTCATCTTCCGCACCTCCCTGGGCGTGGCCGGCCTGGACGCGGCCGACCGCTTCCACGTGGGCGCCTCCGCCCTCTCGACCTTCTCGATCCTCCAGCTGCTGGTCTACGCGGGCATGCAGATACCCGTGGGCCTGCTCGTGGACCGGCTCGGCACCAAGCGGGTGCTGAGCATCGGCGCGGTGTTGTTCACCGCGGGCCAGATCGGCTTCGCCTTCTCCGCCTCCTACGGCACGGCCCTCGCCTCGCGCGCGCTGCTCGGCTGCGGCGACGCCATGACCTTCATCAGCGTGCTGCGCCTCGGCACCCGCTGGTTCCCCGCCCGGCGCGGCCCGCTGGTCGCGCAGCTCGCCGGTCTGGTCGGCATGGCGGGCAACCTCGTCTCCACCCTCGTCATCGCCCGGCTGCTGCACGGCATCGGCTGGACCCCCGCCTTCGCGGGCAGCGCGGTGGCCGGTGCGGTCGTCCTGGTGCTGACCCTGCTGTTCCTGAAGGACCACCCCGAGGGGCACGAGCCCCAGCCGTCCCCGCACCGGGGCTCGGCCTATGTGCGCCGGCAGATCGCGGCGTCCTGGCGCGAGCCCGGCACCCGGCTCGGTCTGTGGGTGCACTTCACCACCCAGTTCCCGGCGATGGTGTTCCTGCTGCTGTGGGGCCTGCCGTTCCTCGTCCAGGCGCAGGGACTGAGCCGGGCCAGGGCGGGCGACCTGCTGACCCTCGTCGTGCTGTCCAACATGGCCATCGGCCTGGTCTACGGCCAGATCGTCGCCCGCCACCACCGGGCGCGGCTGCCGCTGGCCCTCGGCACCGTCGCGGCGACCGCGGTGCTGTGGGCGCTCACCCTCGCCTGGCCCGGCACCCACGCCCCGATGGGGCTGCTGCTGACCCTCTGCGTGGTCCTCGGCGCCTGCGGTCCTGCCTCGATGCTCGGCTTCGACTTCGCCCGCCCGGCCAACCCGCCCGAGCGGCAGGGCACCGCCTCCGGGATCACCAACATGGGCGGGTTCATCGCCTCGATGACGACCCTGTTCGCGATCGGCGTCCTGCTCGACGCCACGGGGGACGACTACACGGTGGCCTTCTCGGCGGTCTTCTTCCTCCAGGCGCTGGGCGTCAGCCAGATCCTGCGCCTGCGCGGCAGGGCGGCCCGCCGGGAGCGGGAACGCCTGGTGGCCAGCCGGGTGGAGACAGTGCACGTACCGGCGTGAGCCGTGCCTTCCGGCCGGTGGCCGGGCGGCCCGCCGGGAGGGGGCGCGTGTGGTGGGCGGTCGGGTGGAGAGGGTGCAGGTACTGGCGTGAGCCGCGTCTTCCGGCCCGTGGCTGGGTAGCCCGCCGGGAGTGGGCATGCTTGGTGGCCGGTCGAGTGCGGGGGCACGCCTTGTGGCCGGTCGGGTAGGGATCATGCACCCGGCGTGAGCCGGCCTTCCCGGCTCGCGTCGGGTGGTCCGTCACTGAAGGGGAAGTCCTTGGCGGCGGCCGGCCGGGGGAGACGGTGCGCCCGGCGTGAGTCGGACCCCACCCCCGTCGGCGGCGGCCGCCGGGTCTCGGACGGCGCTCGGCACGGAGGCCGGGTCGGGGAGGCCGGGCGCGTCCCGGTGTGCGCGCCCGGCGTGAGGCGCCGCCCACCCGCGGCTGCCGCGTCCCAGGCGTTTCGGACAGCGACCGGCAGGAGCTCTCAGGCGGCGACCGGTACGAGGGTGAGGTAGGCGAGGCCGAGTACACCCCGGTAGGCCATCCACTGCCCCCGGTGCCGGTCCAGGCGCTCGCGGGTCGCGGCGGCCAGCGGATGGCTCGGGTGCCCGGCGAGCCACACCTCCGCGTCCGCCTGGTACGCCGACTCGAACTCCTCCCACTCGTCCGGGCCCGCCGTCTCGGTCCACTCCGGCCGGAAACCGGCCCCGACCGCGAGATCGAGCAGGGTGCCCAGGTCGTGGTGGTCGCCGGCGGAGGCCCCCGGCCACATCCCGGCCAGCTCGGCCTCCGTGGGCGGCCGCTGCCAGAACCCCTCGCCGAGCACCACCCGCCCGCCGTCGGCCACCAGCCGCCGCAGCTCCCGCAGCGCCTCGGCGGTGGGCGGCTCGGCCGTGCTGAGCGCGTGGCTCGCGCCCAGGCAGAGCACCAGGTCCGCCGGGCCCCGCCGGGTACCCGTGGCGGACTCCTCGACGAACTCCACGCGGTCCGCCAGACCCCGCGCCGCCGCGTTCCGCCGGCCCCGCTCCAGGTCCTCTCCGCCCAGGTCCAAGCCGACCCCGCGCGCTCCCGGTACCGCCTCCAGCACGCGCAGCATCAGCTCGCCCCAGCCACAGCCGACGTCCAGCACACGGCCGGGCCCGGCGGCGGCGAGGCGCCGGACCATGGCGGCCGCGCGGGCTTCCGAGAGGGGGCCGTGGAAGGTGAGGCGGGTCAGCCGGGGCGGGAGGTCGTCGGGG
>NZ_JAJSZC010000037.1:0-45885 GCF_036815105.1 Streptomyces sp. IBSBF 3136 | reverse complement strand
CCCCCCCCCCCCCCCCCCCCCCCCCCCCCCCCCCCCCCCCCCCCCCCCCCCCCGGCCCTGGCCCGACCCTCCCGCCGGAGGGCCCGGTGACCGCATCCCGGTCACCGGGCCCGACGGCTCAGCCGGTCTCACCGGCGCGCAGCAGCAGCACCGCCACGTCGTCCGCCCGTTCCCGGGCGGCCGCGCTGTGCCGTACCAGCTCGTCGGCCAGGTGCTCCAGCGGCTGGTCGCCCACCTCCGCGAGCAGCGCGCCCAGCTCGACCAGGGAGTCCTCGATGTCCACGCCGGGCGACTCCACCAGGCCGTCCGTGTACAGGACCAGGACCGATCCGGGCGCAAGGGACACCTCGGTCGTCGGATACGTGGCCGACGCGTCGATCCCGAGCAGCGGGCCGCCGGCCAGGTCCAGCACCCGCACCCGTCCGTCCGGGCGTCTGACCAGGGGCGGGGGATGCCCGGCGCGGGCCATCACGGCCTTGCCGCGCGCCGGGTCGAGCCGCAGGTAGAGGCAGCTGGCGAACAGTTCGGCGCCTAGGTCGACGAGCAGCTGGTTGGTGCTGCGCATCACTTCCTGGGGCGGCTGGCCCACCGTGGTGTACGCCCGTACCCCGGTGCGGATCTGCCCCATCAGCGCCGCCGCCGTCACGTTGTGGCCCTGCACGTCCCCGATCACGGCGGCCGCCAGCGGCCGGGCGGGCACCAGGTCGTAGAAGTCGCCGCCGATCTCCATGCCCAGGGTGGCCGGGAGATAGCGGGCCGCCGCCTCGATGCCGGGCAGCCGGGCCAGCGAGTGCGGCAGCAGCGACTGCTGCAGCCCCTCCGCCAGCCGGTGCTTGGCGTCGTACAGCAGGGCGCGCTCCAGGGCCTGCGCGATCAGACCCCCCAGGCTGGTCAGGACCGCCCGCTCGTCGGCGGGAAAGACGTGCGGTTCGGCGTAGGCCAGCACACAGGTGCCGACCGGCCGCCCGGACGCGATGAGCGGCAGGTAGGCCCAGGCCGCGTACCCGTCCGGGGTCTCTTGCCGGTTCGGGTACAGCCGCTCCAGATGCTCCCGCGAGTCGAAGAACGCAGGCACCCCGCTGTTCAGGGCCTGGGTGCCCGGGGTGCGTTCGCTCAGCGGCAGCCCGGTGAACCGCTCCACGGTGTGCGGGTCCGGGTAGCCGCGGTGGCCCAGCACGTGCAGCCGCCCGGCCTCCGAGCCGAGGATCACCATCGCCTGGCTGCCGACCGCCGGGGCCACCTCGTCCCACACCAGCTGCACCACGTCCTGCACGCTGACCGCCTCGGTCAGTGCCCCGGCCAGGCTCAGCACCTGGGAGATGGTCACCAGGCGGGGGTGCCCCCGCTCCTGCCGCGGCGCGGTGTGCGCCATGTCCGCCACCGCCCGGGCCCGGCTGATCCGCACGCTCAGCCCGGTGGTGCTCGGATACATCCGGAACGACAGCCACTCGCCCGGCGGGCGCAGCGCCACGAACGACGTGGCCTGCTGGCTGATCAGCGCGGCCCGGTAGCGGTCCTCGTACATCGGGTCGTTCAGCCACGGCACCGACACCCAGGGCAGCGTGCCGAGCAGTTCGCCGGCGGGCCGGCCGAGCATCTCGGTGGCGGCCGCGTTGGCGAAGCAGATCCGGCCGTGCAGATCCAGCGACACCAGTCCGTAGGGCAGCCGGGACACCATCCGCGCGGCCTCCACCGAACCGAGCCTGCCCGCCACCCCGGAGACGGGCGTGGCCAGCAGGTCGCGCTCGGGCCCCGGCGGCCGGTTCTCCGCCGTGGCCCGCTCCAGCCGCAGGGCCAGCCGCTCGCAGGCCGCCGTCAGCTGCTCGCGCTCCCCGTCCGACAGCTCGTGCGCGTGCGCGCCGGGCCAGGTGAGGAACACGGCCCCGTACACGGTGTCCGCCGTCGCCACCGGCAGCGCGGCCAGGGCGAAGGGGTACGGCAGCACCACCGCGATGCGCGGATAGCGGCGGGCCATCTCCTCCTCGCCGCCCACCCACACCAGGCGCCGCCGGCGCACCGCGTCCGCGACCGGGATCGGCGCGCTCAGCCCGACCCGCTGCCAGGGCGCCGCGAAAGCCCGGGGCATGCCCGCCATCACCGCCATCTCCAGGACCGGCTCGTCGGGGTGGAGCAGGTACACCGCCCCGGAGTGCGCGTGCACCCCGTCGAGCATCGAGGCCAGCGCGAGCGACAGCAGCGGCTCGCCGGTCGGTGCGGTGGCGGCCGCCGGTGCCCGCGTCGGCCCTGGCCCGTCGGACACGCCGACCACCTCCTCCCACGGCCGCGCGTCGCCTCGCTTCCCGGGGTCAAGGCTGCCTCGCGGGGGAGCGCGGCGCACGGCGAGCGTCTTCGGTTGTTCCCGCCCCGCGGCGCTCACCTGCGGGGGAGCGCCGCTTCCCGGGGTGCGCACAGATACCCCGTCCGGCCGACCTCATGCCCCCAGAGCTGATGCGCGCAGTGGTGTACGGGCGCCCCGCGTGCGCCCCTGTGCACCTTGATGGCCGGATCTTCGCGTCGTGGAACGGTGACGGCCGCCGAGAACGGGGCACGCAATTCGGCGTCGTGCTCCCTCCGCCCGCGGGGACGGTCCCTGCGGGGACGGTTTCCCGGCGGGGACGTCCACGTCGGCGCACGGGCGCCGACCTTCCTCCGTCTCGGCCCCGCCCTCGCGCGCTGTGGGCAGCGGGAGGGCACCCTGACCGCCGCCTACGTCCACGAGCCGGGAGAGAAGCAGAAGGCCGGCCGAGCCGGTACCGTGACCGCCAGGTCGGCCGGGGCACACGACTCGGTCGCAAAAAGGAAGGGCGGGGGCGCCGGTGAAGGGCGAGGACCCTTGGATCAGGCCACTGCGCGGTGCCGCGGAGCCTCGCGTGCGAGTGCTCTTCTTTCCGCACGCCGGTGGCGCCGCGTCGTTCTACGCTCCGTTCGCACGCCGTTTCCCCGAGGGGCATCACGTCGCGGCCGTCCAGTACCCGGGGCGGCAGGAGCGCTTCGGTGAGCCGTTCGTGGCGACCGTCGAAGGACTCGCCGACCGGGTGGTGCCGTCCCTGCGGCGGTGGGCGGCGGAGCCTGTGCCGCTCGTGCTCGTCGGCCACAGCATGGGGGCGTCCGTCGCCTTCGAATCGGTACTCCGGCTCGCACGCGACGGGCTGACGGCACACTGCCACCTGGTCGTCTCCGGGCGGACCGCCCCCTCGGTGCCGCGCGAGACACCCGCCTGCGACACCGACCAGGAGATCCTGGACCACATCGCCGGTCTCGGCGGCACCGACGCGGCGGTCGTCCGCGATCCTGATCTGATGGACCTCTTCCTGCCCGTCCTGCGCAATGATTACCGGGCGGTCACCCGGTACCGGCCCGCCCCCGACGCCGTCGTGGACACCCCCGTCCTCTGCCTGACGGGGGATCGGGACCCTCGGGTCGCGCCGGACGAGGCCGCTGCGTGGAAGAGTCACACGAGCGCCGGTTTCCGGCTGGAAATCCTCCCTGGAGAGCACTTCTTCCTGACGGACCACCCGGACACCGTCGTGCGGCTCGTCACCGAGTGCGCCGGCCCGGACGGGCGTTGACCGAACGGTGACGGACGGCGCGTCCGCGGCGTACGGAACCCGGTCTGTACTGCCACTGTCCGGTTGAGGCACGTGGCGCGCGGACCGCAACCGCGCGCGCCGGGAACTCCTGTGGCGTGGCGCCGAGTTCCCTGTGCGCAGCGCCCGTCCCCGGGCCCCGGACCGAACGCCCGTCCCGGTCGCCGTCGCTCGAAATGGCCGAAACCATCGGGCGGGGCCCCGGCACGTGCCTCCGGATCTCCCCGCCGCAATGACGCAGGTGGCGACGGCCGCCGTCCGCGCGCCGGCAAGAGGGCCAATTCCGCTGCGCGACAGGGAGTTTGAGGATGGCGCGAAGGGATACACGCTCGTAGCGCTGGGTCGGTGCCGGACCGTCGCCCCCTTCCACTTCGGGGGGTTGCCATTCCGTCACCCGACGTGAAAACTGTGAGCGCATTCGACCCGGACGGATCGGGTCGAAGCGTATTTCATGCACACCAAGCACCAGATTAAGCACCAGATTCGTGGCACAGGGGAGTCTCGCGCGGCTCGCTGCGCGAGCAGAGTCACTGGGGGATGTGGAGATGTCTGCTGGGTGCCCGAGGCGCGCGTTGCCAGGCTGCGGACGCGCGGACCTGCCGGCCGTGCGGCGGATCTCCGGATCGCCCGGAACCACCGCCCTGCCGGACGGAACCCGCCCCCGGGCCTGCTGACCCCTACGGCACCGAGCCGCATGCCGCGACGGGACGTACGGGCGGACGTCCGAGCGGCCGGTCGGACCCCCTGACCGCGCGTCGGTCGTCTGGCGCGGAGCGAGAGCCGCCCCGTGGTGCCGGACCCGTAGACCGCGCCCGTCACGTCAGGGGCTACCCGCCCGGCGAACCCTCCCCACCGTGGACGGCCCACGCCGGGCCCGCGCGTCTCACCCAAGGAGAACCGGTGACAAGCACTCAACCGACAGCGGTCGAATCGCCCTTGAGCGCGTTACCCGACCGGTGGCGGTCCTTACGCGAGGCGGGCCCCGTGACCTACGACGAAGCCCAGGGCCAGTGGCGCGTCGTGGACCATCAAGGAGTCTCCGCCGTACTCGCCGACCCGGCGACCTACTCCTCCGACCTCACGCCGATCACCCCCACCCAGGAGGACTTCGAGACCTTCCGGCAGGGCAACTTCGTCGGCATGGACCCGCCGGAACACCGCAAACTGCGGACCCTGGTGAGCCAGGCCTTCACCCCGAGGGTGGTCCACGGGCTCGAACCGCGCATCGAGGAAGTCTGCGCGCGCCTCCTGGACGGTGTCGCCGACCGCGACCGGTTCGACCTGGTCGACACCCTCGCCTACCCGCTGCCCATCATCGTGATCGCCGAACTCCTCGGCATCCCCGCCGACGACCACAGACTCTTCCAGGAGTGGGCCGGCACCCTCTTCGGCGGCGACCAGCTCGGTGACAGCCTCGACATGGCCGACCTGGAGCGGGCGCTGGAGGCCATCGCCCCGACCGTGCGCGAGATGAACGGCTACGTGCTGGACCACATCCGGCGCCGCCGGGCCCGTCCCGGGGACGACCTCACCAGCCGGCTCCTGGCCGCCGAGGTGGACGGAACGCGCCTGGCCGACGAGGAGATCGTCGGATTCGTCGCCCTGCTGCTGGTGGCCGGGCACATCACGACCACCGCGCTGCTCGGCAACGCCGTGGTCACCTTCGACCGCCACCCCGGAACCCTCCCCGCGCTGCGCGAGGACCCCGGCCGGCTGCCGGACGCCGTCGAGGAGGTGCTGCGCTGGCTGCCGCCCTTCCCCGAGCTGGGCCGGCGCACCACCGGACCGGTGGTGCTCGGCGGCCACGAGATCCCGGCCGACACCCTGCTGATGGTGCACCTGGGTGCCGCCAACCGCGATCCCGCCCGCTTCACCCGTCCGGACGTCTTCGACGTGGCCCGCAGTCCGAATCCCCATCTGACCTTCGGCCACGGCATCCACTTCTGCTTCGGCGCGCCACTGGCCCGGCTGGAAGCACGGATCGCACTGCACATGATGATGGAACGTTTCCCCACCCTGGCGATCCCCTCCTACGACGACGTCACCTACCAGAATCCGGCCGTCCTCGTCGGCGTTCGCCACCTACCGATCGCCGTCACCAGGCCTTGACGTGTCGGCGCGCGCAGGCTCCGCACCGCTCACCCGCGGACCGGCCGCGTTCCCTCCCCGCACCCGCTCTCATCAGGAGTCCCCTGCTCATGCCGCACTCCAGCGCTGCCCCGGTCGCCGAGCGGCCACCGTCCCCGCTGCGCGACGAGGTGCAGAGCCGCCTCGACGCCCTCGCCCGCGCCCACCGTGTGCCCGGTGCCCAACTGACCGTCCACACCGGCACGCACACCCTGAGCGTGCACACCGGCACGGCCGACGCCGCGACGGGAGCACCCTTCACCGCGGACACGGCCGTACCCCTGGGCTCGGTCACCAAGATCGGCACGGCCGCCGCCGTGCTGCTCCTCGCCGACGACGGCGACCTCGACCTCGACGAGCCCGCCGCCGAACTCCTGCCGGAACTGCGGCCGTTACCCGAGGTGTCCGCTCGGCACCTGCTCAGTCACACCGCCGGCCTGCCCACCGGGCCCGACTCCGACAGCGCCGCCGGCACCACCGCCGCGCGCTACCTCTCCGCCGTCTGCACCGCGCAGAACGCCCTGTTCCCGCCGGGAACCGGCTTCTCCTACTCCAACGCCGGCTACGTCGCCGCCGGCCGGCTCGTGTCCGAAGTGACCGGCATGACCTGGCAGGAAGCACTGCGCGCGCTCCTCCTCGAACCCCTGGGCATCGTCCCCGCCTTCCTCGGCGACAGCGCGCCCGCGCGGCCGGTCGCCACCGGTCACGCCCTCAACACGGCCACCGGCCTGGTACGCCCGGCCCACCAGAACCTCGCCCCGGTGGAGGCCCCGGCCGGAGCCCTGCTGGCCGGCGCCGAGGACCTCGCGGCCCTGGGCAGGGCGGTCATCGGCCGGTCCACCGTCCTGCCCGCGTCCGCCGCCGCCCGGATGCGCCGCCCCGAACCGGCCGCCCACCCGGGTGCCCTGGCGGACTCCTGGGGGCTGGGCCTCGCGCTCTTCGAGCAGGACGGCCGCCTGTGGTGCGGCCACGACGGGAACGCCCAGGGCACCTCCTGCCACCTGCGGGCCGAGCCGGACAGCGGCGTCGTCGTCGCCTTCACCGGCAACGCCGGCGCCGCCACCGCCCTGTGGCGGGACCTCGCCGCCGACCTCACCCGGCTCACCGGCATCCGCGTGCCGGTCGCGCCGGCCCCCGCCCGCCGCGGTCCTGCCGTACCGCTGCCGGGGTGCGCCGGCACCTACCGCAACGGGAGCACGGAGTACGCGGTCAAACTCGACGGGGACGGCACGCCGACGCTGTCCGTGGACGGCGACTGCCCCATCCCGCTGGTGTGCTACCCGGACCTGTCCTGCGACCTGGTCGATCCGGCCACGGGCCGGCACGAGCCGGGCGGCCGCTTCCATCGCGACCCCGCCACCGGGACCATCGACCGCCTGCAGATATCCGGACGCACGGCGCGCCGCACCGGCACCGTCTGACCGAGCCCCGCGTCACGCACCCGCCCGTACGCAGGGACCCCGCACCGGTCCGGTGTGCCCGCGACCGCCGCACCCGCCCCGTACGCAAGGACCCCGCACCGCTCCGGTGTGCCCGCGGGCTGCCCGCGACCGCCGCGCCGGGTCCGCGCGCCGCCCCACGCCCGAAGGACTTCACCCCGATGACGGACCTGCACGCCCAGCAACCCGCCGCGCCCGTCCGCCCACCGGCCGGCAGCGCCCCGCCGCCGGCCCGCGCGGAGCACGCCACCCGGCACGTCCCGCTCGGTGAGCTGTTCACCCGGTGGGTGACGCGCGACCCGCACGCTCCCGCGGTGACCGACGGCCGGCGCACCTGGACGTACGGGGAACTCGCGCGGCGGGCCGCCCGTCTCGCCGCCCATCTCGTGGCGAGCGGCGCCGGGCCGGAGCGGACGGTGGCGCTGGTTCTGCCGCGCTCGATGGAACTGGTCGCCGCCGAACTGGCCGTGGCCCTGGCCGGCGCCGCCTTCCTCCCGGTGGACCCCGGCTATCCGGCCGAACGGCGGGCGCTGATGCTCGCCGACGCCGCACCGGCCGTCGTGCTGGACGACCCCGGCCGGGTCCGCGCGCTGACGGACGCCGGGGACCAGGAGCCGTATCCGTCCGGGAGCCCGGTCCTCCCCGACCACGCGGCCTACGTGATCTACACCTCCGGCTCCACCGGCACCCCCAAGGGCGTGACCGTCACCCATCGCGGCATCGGCGGCTTCGCCGCGGCCGCCGCCGAGCGGTACGCCGCCGGCCCGGGCGACCGCGTGCTGCAGTTCTCCTCGCCCAGCTTCGACGCCTCCGTACTGGAGCTGTGCGTCTCCGTGCTGTCCGGCGCCCTGCTGGTCGTACCGCCGGACGGGCCCTGGCTGGGCGACGAACTGGCCGCCGTCCTGAACGAGCACCGCATCACCCACGCCCTCATCCCGCCCGCCGCGCTCGCCACCCTGCCCGACCCCGCGGACACCGGGGGCGCGCCGTACCTGCGCACCCTGATCGTCGGGGCGGAGGCCTGCCCGGCCGTGCTCGTCGACCGGTGGGCGCCCGGCCGGCGCATGATCAACTCGTACGGGCCGACCGAGGCCACCGTCGTCGCCACCTGGACCGGACCGCTGACCGCCGGCACCGGGACACCGGCCATCGGCAGCCCGCTGCCCGGCACCGAGGCCCACGTCCTGGACCCGGCGATGCGCCCGGTGCCGCCCGGGACCGAGGGCGAGCTGTACGTGGGCGGCGACGGGCTGGCCCGCGGCTACCTCGGCCGCCCCGGCCTGACCGCGACCCGGTTCGTCGCCCACCCCTCCGGGCCGCCCGGCGCCCGCCTCTACCGCACCGGCGACCGGGTGCGCCGCCGGGCGGACGGCGAGCTGGAGTTCCTCGGCCGGGCCGACCGGCAGGTGAAAATACGCGGCTTCCGCATCGAGCCCGGCGAGATCGAGACCGCGCTGACCCGCGACCCCGGTGTCCGCGAGGCAGTCGTCGTGGTCCGCGACGAGGAGCCCGCCCGCGGCCGGCTCGTCGGCTACGTCACGCCCGCCGACCCGGCCCGCAGACCGGAGCCCGCCCGGCTGCGCGCCGCCCTCGCCGCCGTCCTGCCCGCCCACATGGTGCCCTCCGCCGTGGTCGTCCTGGACGCGATACCGCTCACCCCGCAGCACAAGACCGACCTGCGGGCCCTGCCCGCCCCCGGCGGCGCGCCGACCGAGCGGCACGTCGAGCCGCGTACCGACGGGGAGCGGACCCTGGCCGGGATCTGGGCCGACGTCCTCGGCGTCGGCACCGTCGGCGTCACCGACGACTTCTTCGACCTCGGCGGCGACTCGATCCTCGCCGCCCGCACCCTCACCAGGATCCGGGAAGCCTTCGGCGTCCGGCTCTCCCTGCGCGACGTGTTCACCGCACGGACCGTCGCCGCGCTCGCCCCGCTGACCACCGAGCCGTCCGCCGCCGCAGCGCCGGACCCGATCCCCTCCGCCCCGCGCGAAGAGCCCGTCCCGCTCTCCAGCGCCCAGCGGCGCCTGTGGTTCCTCGACGACCTCGCCGGCGGCGGAGCCGAGTACAACACCGGCGTGGCGCTGCGGCTGCGCGGTCCGCTCGACACGCCGGCCCTGCGACGCGCCCTGGACCGGCTCGCCGCCCGCCACGACTCCCTGCGCACCACCTTCGCCACCGTCGACGGCCAGGGCGTCCAGTCGGTCGCCGCTGAGGCGGTGCTGCCGCTGCGCACCGCCGATGCCGGGCAGCTGCCCGAGGACCGGCGGGACGAGGCCGTGGAGCGTCTGCTGACCGAGGAACTGCGCCGCCCCCACGACCTGGCGAGCGGCCCCCTGACCCGGGCGCTGCTCGTCCGCCGCGCGTCCGAGGACCACGTCCTGCTGCTCACCCAGCACCACATCGTCACCGACGGCTGGTCGGTCGGCGTCCTGACCCGGGACCTCGCGGCGCTCTACCGCGCCGAGGCCTGCGGCGAACCGGACGGCCTTCCCCGGCCGGGCCTGCAGTACCCGGACTTCGCGCTGTGGGAGCACACGCGGCGCACCGGCGACACGGACGCCGACGACCTCGGCTACTGGAAGCGCCACCTGGCCGGCATGCCACAACTGGAACTGCCCACCGACCGCCCCCGGCCGGCGGTGCGCACCACCGAGGGCGCGGCCCACCGCCACGACGTCCCCGAGCACCTGGTGGACCGGCTGCGCCGGCTGGCCCAGGGCCGCGGCACCACCGTCTTCACCCTGTTCGCCGGGGCGGCGGCCGTGTTGTTCTCCCGCTACTCCGGGCAACGGGACGTGGCGTTCGGGACCGTCACCACCGGACGGGACCGCCGCGAACTGGAGGACGTGACGGGCTTCTTCGCCAACACCGTGGTGCTGCGGGGCGAGGTCGACGACGCTCTCACCGTCGACCGGTTCGTGGAGTCCATGCGCGCGACCGTCCTGGACGCCTTCGCGCACGACGGCGTGCCCTTCGACCGGGTGGTCGAGGAACTGGCCCCGCCGAGAGACCCCAGCCGCACACCGCTGGTGCAGGTGCTGGTGGTGCAGCAGACGGCGCCCGACCACCCGCCGGTGGCGGCCGGGGTGCGGATCGAGGAGCACCCGCTGCCCCGCCCGGCCGCCCGCTTCGACCTCGTGCTGGAGTTCGCGCCGCGCGCCGACGGCGGCTGCGAGCTGACCGTCGAGTACAACACCGGCCTGTACGACGCGGCGACCGCGGCCCGCATGAGCCGGCAGCTGCACCGCCTGCTGGAGGGCATGGCGGACGGCCCGCACCGGACACTGGCCGAACTGCCGCTGCTGTCGGACGACGAGCGGCGCACGCTCCTCGACTCCTGGAACCCGCCCGCGCCGGCCGGCGACCACGCCGACGGCCCCACGCTTCCCGCGCTGTTCGAGGCCCAGGTGCGCCGCACCCCCGACCGGACCGCCGTCACCTGCGACGGGACCCGTCTTGACTACGCCGCGCTGAACCGGCGCGCCAACCGGCTCGCCCGGCTGCTGACGGCGCGCGGCGCGGGCCCGGAGTCCCTGGTGGCGCTGTGCCTGCCGCGCTCCGCCGACCTGCTGCCGATGCTGTGGGCCGTCCTGAAGACGGGCGCCGGGTACCTGCCCGTCGATCCCGGCTACCCCGCCGAGCGGATCCGCTACATGCTCGCCGACGCGGCCCCCACCCTCGTCGTCGCCACCCGCGAGACCGCCCACGCGCTCCCCGACGACTGCGAGCCGCTGCTCCTGGAGGACGCCGAGCCGTCCGGCGACGGTGAGGCGGACCTGACCGACGCCGACCGGATCCGGCCGCTGCACCCGTCCCACCCCGCCTACGTCATCTACACCTCCGGCTCCACCGGCCGCCCCAAGGGCGTGGTCGTCACCCACCGCAGCGTGGCCGCGCTGGCCGCCTGGACCGAGGAGACGTTCGGCGCACACGGGCTGGCGCACGTCGTCGCGTCCACCTCCCTCAACTTCGACGTGTCCGTCTTCGAGCTGCTGTGCCCCCTGCTGGCCGGCGGCGGCGTCGAGGTGGTCGCCGACCTCCCCTCCCTCGCCGACGCTCCCGGACCGCACAAGGTGGGACTCCTCAGCGGCGTCCCGTCCGTGCTCTCCCGCATGCTCGGCTCCGGCGGCGCCGTCGAGGCCGACACCGTCGTCCTGGCCGGCGAGGCCCTGCCCGCCCGGACGGTGCGGGACATCACGGACGCCATGCCCGCGGCCGAGGTGGCGAACCTCTACGGCCCGACCGAGGCCACCGTGTACGCCACCGCCTGGTTCGCCCACGGCACCGTCCCCGACCAGGCCCCACCCATCGGCCGCCCCGTGGCGCGCACCCGCGCCTATGTGCTGGACCGCCTCCTGCGCCCCCAACCCCCGGGAGTCACCGGCGAGTTGTACCTGGGCGGCGGCGGATTGGCCCGCGGCTACCTGCGGCGCCCGGGGCTGACCGCGGCGCGCTTCGTCGCCGACCCGTTCGGCGCCCCCGGCGACCGCATGTACCGCACCGGCGACCTGGTGCGCTGGAGCGCCGACGGCAGGCTCGAGTACCTCGGCCGCATCGACCAGCAGGTCAAGGTGCGCGGCTTCCGCATCGAACTGGGCGAGGTGGAGGAGGCACTGCGCCACTGCACCGGTGTCGTCGAGGCCGCCGCGTCCGTCCGCGACGGCGACGGCCACCGCCGCCTGGCCGGGTACGTCGTCGCCGCCCCGGGCGCCCACGTGGACCCGGAGGCGGTGCGCCGCGAACTCGGGCGCACCCTGCCCGACTACATGGTCCCCGCGGCCGTCGTGGTGCTGCCCGCCCTGCCACTCAACGCCAACGGCAAACTGGACCGCGGCCGGCTCCCCGAGCACGCGGCCGCCGAAACGGCCGTACGCCACGTCACCCCCCGCACCCCCACCGAACGGACCCTTGCCGCCATCTGGGCCGACGTCCTGCACGTGGAGCGGGTGGGAGCGGACGACAACTTCTTCGCGCTGGGCGGCGACTCCATCCTCAGCATCCAGGTCGTCGCCCAGGCCCGGCAGGCGGGCCTGACGATCACCTCGCGTGACGTGTACCGGCACCAGACGGTGGCGGCGCTGGCCCGCCGCGCCGACGAGGCGGGAAGCCGGCGGCCCGCCGCCGCGCCCGCACCCGTCGAGGTGACGGGCTCCGCCCCGCTCACACCCATCCAGCGCTGGCTCTTCGACAGCGCCGCCGAGCGGGCCGGGCACTTCGGCCAGACCCTCTCCGTGGAACTGCGCGCCGACGCCGACGCGAGGGCACTCGAAGCCGCCCTCGGCGATGTCGTCACCCACCACGACGCCCTGCGCTCCCGCTTCCCCTCCGACGGGACGGGCGTACGGTGGCTGATCGACGGCCCGGCCGCCCACTTCCGCCTCGCCCACCACACCGGCCCGGACACCGACACCCCGCACCTCGGCCCCCACCATCTGCTCGACGGACCGATGCTGCGTGCCGTGCTGCACGACCGGGGCCCCGGACGACCGCCGGTCCTGCATCTGGCCGTCCACCACCTGGTCGTCGACGGAGTCTCCTGGCGCCTGCTGCTGGAGGACCTGGACCTGGCCTACCGCGCCCGCCGCGCCGGCGGGGACGGAGCGGCCGCGCTGCCCCGGAAGTCGTCCCCGCTGCGGCAGTGGGCCGAACGCCTCGCCGCGCACGCCGCCGCCGGCGGCTTCGACGACGAGAAGGAGTACTGGACGCGGGCGACCGACGGCGCCCGGGCCGCCCTGCCGTCGGACCGGACGGGCGCCAACACCTACGCCTCCCAGCGCTCGGTGACGGTGCGCCTCGACCCGCACGACACCGAAGCGCTCCTGCGCACCCTGCCCGAGACCTACCGCACCCGGGCCAACGACGTCCTGCTCGCCGCCCTCGGCCGGGTGCTGTGCGGCTGGACCGGGCAGGACCGGGTGCTGGTGGACGTCGAAGGCCACGGCCGCGAGGAGCTGTTCGCCGACGTCGACACCAGCCGCACCGTCGGCTGGTTCACCACCCGCCACCCCGTCGCCCTCGCCGTCCCGCCCGAAGCGGACTGGGACGCCGTGCTCAAGCAGGTCAAGGAACAACTGCGCGCGGTGCCCCACCACGGCCTCGGCCACGGCCTCCTGACCCGGCCAGGCCGCGACACCGCACCGCTGCCGGCGACCCCCGCGCAGATCAGCTTCAACTACCTGGGCCGCTTCGGGCTCTCCGGGGCCTCCGGGACCTCCGGGACCTCCGAGGGGCTGTACGGCGGCCTGTTCCGCCCGCTGGAGCTGGACGCCGACCCCTCGGCGTCCCGCCCGCACGCCCTGGAGGTCGTGGGCCGCCTGGACGAGGACGGCCTGGAGTTCACCTGGTTCTACTCGGACGAGCTGCACCGGCCGGACACCGTCGAGGACCTCGCCGGGCGGTACGCCGAAGCGCTGGCCGGTCTCGCCCGCCACGCGTCCCGGCCCGGCGCCGCCGGACGCACCCCCTCGGACTTCCCGCTCGCCCGGCTCGACCAGGCGCACGTCGACCGCATCGCGGGCGAGAACCCCGCGGAGGTGGAGGACGTCCACCCCCTCACGCCCACCCAGGCCGGCATGCTCTTCCACCGGCTCTCGCAGGACGACCGCGGCGTGTACTTCCAGCAACTGACGTTCGTCCTCGACGGCGTGGCGGACCCCGCCGTGCTGGCGGACGCCTGGCAGCGGGTCACGGACCGCACGCCGGTGCTGCGCGCCCGCGTGGTGTGGCAGGACGTGCCCGAGCCGCTCCTGGTGGTGCAGCGCCGGGCAGCGGTGCCGGTGGAGCGGCTCGACTGGCGCGGCCTGCCCGACGCCGAGCGCGACGAGCGGCTGCGCGCACTCCTCGACCAGGACCGCGCCCGCGGTGTCGACCTGACGTGCGCGCCGCTCCAGCGCCTGGTGCTGGCCCGCGTCTCCGACCGCGAGGTCCGCGTCGTGTGGTCCTTCGACCACCTGATCCTGGACGGCTGGAGCCTGTTCCAGGTCCTCTCCGACGTCTTCGCCTGCCACGCCGGCCTGACGGGCACGGCGCACGCAGCGCTGCCCGACCGCCGCCCCTTCCGCGACTACGTCGCCTGGCTGCGGGACCGCGCCGACCGGGCCGAGGCGGAACGGCACTGGCAGAGCCGCCTGGACGGCCTGGACGAGACCACCGCGCTGCCCTTCGACCGCGAGCCCCGCGAGAGCCACCGCGCGGAGTCCACGCGGGCGGTGCGCGTCACGGTGCCCGAGACCACCACCCGGGCCCTGCGGAGCCTGGCCAGGACGGCGGGCCTGACCATGAACACCCTCGTGCAGGGCGCCTGGGCCGTGCTGCTCGGCCGCCAGGCGGCGACCGACGAGGTGGTCTTCGGCACCACCGTCTCCGGACGGCCGCCCGAGCTGCCCGGGGCCGACGCCATGACCGGCCTGTTCATCGCGACCCTGCCCACCCGCGTGACCGTCCCGCGGGACGAGCCGCTGCTCACCTGGCTGGCCCGGCTCCAGCAGGAGCAGAGCGAGGACCGCCGCCACGACCACGTGCCGCTGCACCACATGAAGACGTTCACCCGGCTGCCCGAGCGCGCCGCCCTGTTCGACAGCATCGTGGTGTTCGAGAACTACCCGGTCGACGACGCGCTCGCCGCCGCGCACGGGCTGCGGCTCACCGGCCTGGACGGCATCGAGACCACCAACTACCCGCTCAGCCTCGTCGCCTACCCCGGCCCGGAACTCGCCCTGCGCCTCGGCTACGACCCGGACCTCTTCGACGCCGCCACCGTCGAGCGGATGGCCGAGTACCTCACCGTCCTGCTGGACGGCCTCGCCACCGCGCCGGGAAGCACCCCCGCCCGCCTGCCCCTGCTGACGGCCGCCCGACGCGAGCAGGTGCTCCACACGTGGAACGACACCGCCACCGGTACCCCCGCGGCGACCACCGCGGACCTGTTCGCCGCGCAGGTGCGGCGCACCCCCGACGCCGTCGCGCTGCAGGCCGGCGACGAGCGGCTCACCTACCGCGAACTCGACGACCGGTCCGCCGCACTGGCCGCCCGGCTGGCCGCGCGCGGGGTCCGCCCGGAGGTCCCCGTCGGCGTCCTGATGGACCGCTCGGCCGGTCTCGTCGTCACCCAGGTCGCCCTCGCCCGCCTCGGCGGCGTGTACGTCCCCCTCGACGGCAGGGCACCCCGCGAGCGGCTGCGCACGATGCTCGCGGAAGCCGGCGCCGACCTGCTGCTCACGGACGAGGCCTGGGAGGAGACGGCCACCGCACTCCTCCCGAAGGAGCACGTGCTGCGGCCGGACGACGACAGCGCTCCGCCCGCGGAACCGGCGGCCGCGCCCCGCGTCCACCCGGACCACGTCCAGTACCTGATGTTCACGTCCGGCTCCACCGGCACCCCCAAGGGCGTGGCGGTACGGCAGCGGGACGTCACCGCGCTCGCCCTCGACCGCGCCTTCGCCGGCCACGACCGGGTCCTCGTGCACTCTCCGCACGCCTTCGACGCCTCCACCTACGAGCTGTGGGTGCCGCTGCTGCGCGGCGGCACCGCCGTGCTCGCCCCGCCCGGGGACCTGGAGGCCGCCGCCGTACGCCACGCCATCACCGAACAGGAGGTGAGCTGCCTGTTCCTGACGGTCGGCCTGTTCCGCCTGCTCGCCCAGGAGGACCCCGCCTGCCTGTCCGGCGCGCGCGAGGTGTGGACCGGCGGCGAGGCCGTGCCCGGCTCGGCCGTACGACGCGTCCTGGACGCCTGCCCGGGCCTCACCGTCGTCGACGTGTACGGCCCGACCGAGACCACCACCTTCGCCACCCGGAAGGTCTTCCGCGCCGGTGACGCGCTGCCCGCGACGCTGCCCATCGGCCGCCCCCTGGACGACACCCGCGGGTACGTCCTGGACGGCGCGCTGCAGCCTCAACCGCCCGGCATACCTGGCGAGTTGTACCTTGCGGGCGCCGGCCTCGCCCGCGGCTACACCGGGCGGCCCGGCGCGACGGCGGCCCGCTACCTGGCCGACCCGTTCGGTCCGCCCGGCGGCCGGATGTACCGCACCGGCGACATCGTGCGCTGGAGCGCCGACGGCGAACTGCACTTCGTGGGACGCGCCGACGACCAGATCAAGATCCGCGGCTTCCGGGTGGAACCCGCCGAGATCGAGGCCCGGCTCACCGCGCACCCGGCGATCGCCGAGGCCGTGGTGTCGGTGTCGCGGCACGCGGGCCGCAAACGCCTGCTCGCCCACCTGGTACCCGCCCCCGGCGCGGCGGTGCCCGCGGCGGCGGAGCTGCGCGACCGCCTCTCCGGCGACCTGCCCGACTACATGGTCCCGGCCGCGTTCGTCACCGTGGCCGAGCTGCCCCTGACCGCGAACGGCAAGGTCGACCGGCGGCGGCTGCCCGCACCCGACCTGGCAGCGGCGGTCGACACCGCCTACCGCGCGCCGCGCACCGAGGCCGAGCGCGTGCTGGCCGGCATCTGGACCGAACTCCTGGGCGTGGAACGGGTCGGCGCCGATGACAACTTCTTCATGCTGGGCGGCGACTCGATCGTCAGCATCCAGGTCGTCTCCCGGGCCCGCAGCGCGGGGCTGGCGCTGACCCCGAGGGACCTGTTCCGGCACCCCACGCTCGCCGCGCTGGCCACCGCCGCGACCGGCGCGGCCGCGACCGTCGCGGGCACCGGTCCGGTGACCGGAGAGGCCGGGCTCACCCCGATCCAGCGCTGGTTCCTCGACGCCGAGCCGCCGCGCCCCGAGTACTTCAACCAGTCCGTGCTCGTCGAGACGGCCGGGGCCGTGGACGCCGGCGCGCTGGCCGCGGCCCTGGCCGCGCTGTGGGCCCACCACGACGCCCTGCGCGCCCGCTTCACCCGCGCCGCGGACGGGACCTGGCACCAGGAGATCGCCGCTCCGGACACCGAGGCCCCCCGCCTGCTGGACGTCCACGATCTCGGCGCCCTCGACGCCGGGGCCGCCGCGGCGGCCGAGGACCACCTCTCCCGGGAGGCGCACACCGGCTTCCGGCTGGACACCGGCCCGCTGCTCGCCGCCCGGCTGTTCACCCGCGCGGACCGGCCCGCGCGCCTCCTGCTGGCCGCCCACCACCTGATCGTCGACGGCGTCTCCTGGCGCGTCCTGCTGGAGGACCTGGAGACCGCCTACGGCCAGGCCCGGGCCGGTGAGCCGATCCGGCTGCCGCAGCGCACGACGTCCGCGCGGGAATGGGCGCGGCGGCTCACCCGGCGCGCCCGCGAGGGGGACTTCGCGGCCCAGCGCGCCCACTGGGAGGCCGTGTCGCGGCACTGCGCCGAACCGCTGCCGGTGGACCTCGACGGCGGCAACACCGCCGGCGACCTGCGCGCCGTGACCGTACGCCTGGACCGCCGGCGGACCGAGGACCTGCTGCGCCGGGTCCCCGGCGTCTACCGCACCCGCATCGACGACGTCCTGCTGACCGCCCTCGGCCGCGTGTTGGCCGACTGGACCGGCCGCGGCACCGTCGCCGTGGGACTGGAGGGGCACGGACGCGAGGACCAGCTCTTCGACGACCTCGACCTGTCCCGCACGGTCGGCTGGTTCACCAGCCTCTTCCCGGTCGCCCTCGAACTGCCCGAGGGGGACTGGGGGACCGCGCTGAAGTCCGTCAAGGAGCAGCTGCGGGCCGTCCCCGACCGGGGCGTCGGCTACGGCGCCCTCCGCCACCTCGCGGGCGACGAGGCGCTCGCCGCCGCACCGCTGCCCGGCATCAGCTTCAACTACCTGGGCCGGTTCGACTGGTCGGCCGAGGCCGGCGCGCTGGTCGGGTCCGTCCCCGGCGGCCTGGGCGGCGCCGAGGACCCCGGGGCGCCGCGACCGCACCTGCTGGACGTGGTGGCCCGGGTGGAGGGCGACGAGCTGGAGATCACCTGGCACTACAGCGGCGGACGCCACCGCGAGGAGACGGTCGCCGCCCTCGCCACGGGCATGCTGCGGTCACTGGAGGAGATCGTCGCGCACTGCGCCGCCCCGGACGCCGGCGGCCGCACACCCTCGGACTTCCCGCTGGCCCGGCTGGACCAGGCCGCCGTCGACCGGATCGCGGGCGACGGACGCACCGTGGAGGACGTGTACCCGCTCACGCCGATGCAGGCGGGCATGCTGTTCCACAGCCTGCTGGACTCCCGCGCCCGCACCTACGTGAACCAGGTGCAGGTGGTGCTGCACGGCGTCACCGACCCGCCCGCGCTCGCCGAGGCGTGGCAGCACACGGCGGACGCCAACCCGATTCTGCGCACCCGCCTGGTGTGGCAGGAGACCGCCGAACCCCTCCAGGTGGTGGAGCGGCGGGCCGTCCTGCCCGTCACCCACCACGACTGGACCGGTCGGTCCGCCGAGGACTGCGCGCGGGACATGGAGTCGCTGCTCGACGCGGACCGGCGGGCCGGGATCGACCTGGGCGCGGCCCCGCTCACGCGGCTCGCGCTGATCCGCCTGGCCCCGGACCGGGTGCGCATGGTGTGGACGTTCCACCACGTCCTGCTCGACGGCTGGAGCGCGGCACAGGTGTTCGACGAGGTGTGCGAGCGGTACGCGGCGCTGACCGCCGGACGCCGCCCGCGGGTGCCCGGCCGGGCGCCCTTCGCCGACTACCTGCGGTGGCTGGTCGCCCGGGACACCGGCCGCGCGGAGCGTTACTGGCGCGGGACGCTGGCCGGCTTCGCCGCGCCCACCGCCCTGCCGCGCGACCGGCGCCCCGCCGACGCCCACCGCACGTCGTCCTCGGGCACGGTCCGGGTGGCCCTCGGACAGGAGGTGTCGGCACGGCTGAAGGAGACCGCGCAGCAGGCCGGGCTGACCGTCAACACGATGCTCCAGGGCGCCTGGGGCCTGCTGCTGCACCACTTCGGCGGCGGCGACGACGTCGTCTTCGGCACGACCGTGTCCGGCCGCCCGGCCGAACTGCCCGGCGTGACCTCCATGGTGGGCCTGTTCATCAACACCGTGCCCACCCGGCTGCGGATCGACGGCCGCCGCCCCCTGCTGGAGTGGCTGCGCGAGGTGCAGGCCGCCCAGTCCGAGGCCCGCGGCCACGACTTCGTCTCCCTGGCCCAGGTCCAGGGCTGGAGCGAGGTCCCCGGCGGCACCAACCTGTTCGACAGCATCGTCGTCTTCGAGAACTACCCCTTCGACGCGGGCGCCCTGGCCCGGCACGGGCTCGCCGTCGAGCAGGAACGCGACCTGGAGCCGACCAACTACCCGCTCAGCGTGGTCGTCGCCCCCGGCGACGACGTGACGGTGTCACTCGACTACGACCCGGCGGCCTTCGACGCCGCCACCGTCGAAGGGCTCGGCGCGGCCCTGCGCACCCTGCTGACCTCGATGGCCGACGGAGCCGGCCACCGCCTGGCCGAGCTGCCGGTGCTCGCACCGGACGACGGGCGCCACCTGCTGGACCGGCTCGCGGGACCGGTGGCGAAGCTGCCGCACCGCACACTGCCGGACGCCTTCGCGGCCCAGGCCGCCCGCACCCCCGACGCCCTGGCCGTGACCGCCGGCGGCCAGAACCTGACGTACCAACAGCTGAACGAGCGCGCCGACCGGTTGGCCCGTCTCCTCATCGAGGCGGGGGCCGGACCGGAGCGGTTCGTCGCACTGGCCCTGCCCCGCACCGCCGACCTGATCGTGGCCCTCCTCGCGGTCCTCAAGAGCGGCGCCGCCTACCTGCCGGTCGACCCCGGCCACCCGGCGGACCGCATCGCGTTCCTCTTCGAGGACGTCCGGCCCGACGCGGTGGTCACCTGCGCGGAGACCTCCGCACGGCTGCCGGAGGGCCCGTACACGCGGATCATGCTGGACGACACGGCCTGCGCCGCACGTCTCGCCGCCGCGTCCGCCGCCCCCGTGGGCGACGGCGAGCGGCGGGGCACGCTGCTGCCGGACCACCCCGCCTACGTCATCCACACCTCCGGCTCCACCGGCCGCCCCAAGGGCGTCGTCGTCTCCCACGCCTCGGTGGTGGCGCTGACCGACTGGGCCGCCGCCGAGTTCACCGGCCGCGGACTCGCCCACGTCGTGGCCTCCACCTCGCTCAACTTCGACGTGTCCGTGTTCGAGATCCTCTCGCCGCTGCTGGCCGGCGGCCACGTCGAGCTGGTCCGCGACGTGCTGGCCCTCGCCGATCGGCCCGGGCCATGGCGGGCCGGACTCCTCAGCGCCGTACCCTCCGCCCTGGGCCGCATGCTGGCGGAGGACACCGTACGTGTCACGGCCGACACCGTCGTCCTGGCCGGCGAGGCGCTGCCCGCCCGCGCCGTGCGCCAGGTGCACGCGGCGATACCCGGCTGCCGGGTCATGAACATCTACGGCCCCACCGAAGCCACCGTCTACGCCACCGCCTTCACCTGCGACCCGGCCGACCCCGACCGGGACCCGCCCATCGGCCGGCCCGTCGGCGGCGCCCGCGCCTACGTCCTCGACGCCCGCCTGCGCCCCGTGCCCGTGGGGGCGCCCGGCGAGCTGTACCTCGCCGGCACCGGCGTGGCCCGCGGCTACCTGAACCGGCCCGGCCTGACCGCGTCCCGCTTCCTCGCCGACCCCTTCGGCCCGCCCGGCGGCCGCATGTACCGCACCGGGGACCTGGTCCGCTGGACGGCCGACGGCGACCTGCTGTACCTCGGCCGTACCGACGACCAGGTCAAGGTGCGCGGCTTCCGCATCGAACTCGGCGAGGTGGAGGCCGCGCTGGCCGGGCACCCCCAGGTGGCCGCGGCCGCCGCCCGGGTCGTGGAGCACGACGGCCACAAGCGCCTCGTGGGCTACGCCGTGCCCCGCGGCGGCGACACCCCCGCACCGGCCGACCTGCGGGCCTTCCTCGCCCGGACGCTGCCCGACCACCTGGTCCCGGCCGTCGTGGTGCCGCTGGAGCGGCTGCCGCTGGGCGCCACCGGCAAGCTGGACCGGCGGGCCCTGCCCGAACCGGTCTGGTCCGCCCCCGCAGCGGAGGGCAGCCGTCCGCCGCGCACCGCCGGCGAGCGGGCGCTCGCCGCGATCTGGTCCGAGGTGCTGGGCGTGGCAGACGTGGGCGCGACCGACAACTACTTCGCGCTCGGCGGCGACTCCATCCTCGGTATCCAGATCGTCTCCGCCGCCCGCCGGGCCGGTCTCGCGCTGACGCCCCGGCACCTCTTCCAGCACCAGACGGTCGCCGAACTGGCCGCGGCGGTCGAGGAGGTCCCGGCCGCGACGGCCGACGCCGAACAGGGCCCGGTCGCCGGGGACGTCCCCCTCACCCCCGTCCAGCACTGGCTGTTCGACACCCTCGGCGGCGACCCGGCCCGCCTCACCCAGGCGGTCTCCTACGAGCTGGCACCCGACTTCGACGTGGCGCTGCTGCGCGCCGCCCTCGCGGCGGTGCTGGAGCACCACGACGCGCTGCGCATGAGGTACGAACAGGACGCTGACGGACGGTGGCGCCAGTACGGCACGCCGCCGGGCGCCGCGCCGCACCTCGACGTGCACGACACGCCGCGCGAGCCGGCCGCCGTGGCCGCCGACCTGTGCGCCGCGTTCGACCTGGCGAAGGGGCCGCTCCTCAAGGCCGCCCTGTGCCGCCCCGACGGCCACCGCCCGCCCGTCCTCGTGCTGGCCGCCCACCACCTGGTCGTCGACGCGGTGTCCTGGCGCGTCCTCCTGGAGGACCTCGACGCCGCCCACCGGGCCCTGCGCGCCGGTACCACGCCCGACCTGGGGGCCAAGACGACGTCCTTCCGCACCTGGGCCCGGCGCCTGGCCGCGTACACCGCGGACGGCGGCTTCGACGACGAGCTCGCGCACTGGAGCGGCCTGCGCCCCACCGCCCTGCCCACCGACCTCGACGGCGGCAACTCGGGCGCCGACGAGGAGACCGTGACGGTGAGCCTCGGCGAGGAGGACACCCGCCGGCTGCTGCAGGAGGTGCCGGACGCCTACCGCACCCGCGTCAACGACGTCCTGCTGTGCGCCGTCGGCCGCGTCCTGGCCCGCTGGACCGGGCAGGACCGGGTGGTGCTCGCGCTGGAGGGCCACGGCCGCGAGGACCTCTTCGACGACGTCGACCTCGCCCGCACCGTCGGCTGGTTCACCACCATGTTCCCCGTGGGCCTCGACGTGCCCCGCGACGCCGACCTCGCCACCGCGCTGAAGACGGTCAAGGAGAACCTCCGCGCCGTACCCCGCGGGGGAGTGGGCCACGGCGCGCTGCGGCACCTCCACCCCACGGCGGGACGCGACCTGCCCGGCCTGCCACAGGTGGGCTTCAACTACCTCGGGCAGCAGGACCGGACGGCGCCCGCCGATGGCCTGCTGCGGGCCCCCCACGGCGGACTGACCGGCGGCATGGACCGCTCGGCGGACCGCCCGCACCTCATCGACGTCCTCGGCCGAGTCGCCGGCGGGCGGCTGGAGTTCACCTGGTCGTACTCCCGGCGGGCGCACCGGCACGACACCGTCGCACGCCTCGCCCGGGAGACCGCCGAGGAACTGCGGGAGATCGTCCGGCACTGCGCCGAACCGGGCGCCGGCGGCCGCACCCCGTCGGACTTCCCGCTGGCCGCCCTGGACCAGCGGGCCGTGGACCGGCTGGCCGGCGACGGGCGCGACGTCACGGACGTCTATCCCCTCACCCCCACCCAGACCGGCATGGTCGTGCACGGCATGGACGAGCCCGGCGAGGGCCTCTACGTCGAGCAGATCACCTTCGTCGCGGACGGCGTGCGCGACCCCCGGCTGCTCGCGGCCGCCTGGCAGCACGTCGTGGCCCGCACGCCCGTGCTGCGCACCGCCGTCGCCCTGGGCGAGGTCCCGGTCCCGCTGCAGACCGTGCACCGCCACGTCACCCTGCCCCTCACCGAACTCGACTGGAGCGGCCTTGACCCGGCGCGGCGGCGGACCGCGCTCGAGCGGCTGCTCGACGAGGACCGCGCCCGCGGCATCGCCCTGGACCGCCCCCCGCTGCTGCGCGTCACCCTCATCCGCCTCGGCCCCGACGAGGTGCGCGTGGTGTGGACCTTCCACCACGTCCTGCTGGACGGATGGAGCGTCTTCCACGTCCTGTCGGACGTGATGGCCGCACACGCCGCGCTCG
Organism: Streptomyces sp. IBSBF 3136; assembly: GCF_036815105.1. Classification (NCBI taxonomy): domain Bacteria; kingdom Bacillati; phylum Actinomycetota; class Actinomycetes; order Kitasatosporales; family Streptomycetaceae; genus Streptomyces; species Streptomyces sp. IBSBF 3136. The sequence continues at coordinate 22,652 of NZ_JAJSZC010000037.1, read as the reverse complement.
CCGCCGGAAGCGAGCCGGAACTGCCGCGGCGGCGGCCCTTCGCCGACTACGCCGGCTGGCTGGCCGGCCGGGACGCGGCCGCCGCCGAGGAGCACTGGAAGGCCGCCCTCGCCGGGTACGCCGCGCCCACCGCGCTGCCGTACGACCGCAGGCCCGCCCCGGGCGCCGCCGCCCGGTCGGGAACCTGGCTGTCCCGGCGGCTCGGCGCCGACGGCACCGCCCGGCTGACGGACTTCGCCCGCCGCCACCGGCTCACCCTCAACACGCTGGTGCAGGGCGCCTGGGCGCTGCTGCTCGCCCGCGCCGGCGGCGAGCGTGAGGTGTGCTTCGGCACCACCGTCTCCGGCCGGCCCGCCGACCTGCCGGGCGCGGACACGATCACCGGCCTGTTCATCACCACCCTGCCCGCGCGGATCACCGTGGACGAGTCCACGCCGTGCGCGACGTGGCTGCGGGAGCTCCAGGACGCCCGAGCGGAGGACCGGCGCTTCGACCACGTGCCGCTGACGGACCTCCACCAGTGGAGCGAACTGCCGCCCGGCACCTCCCTGTTCGACAGCCTGCTGGTCTTCGAGAACTATCCCGTGGGCGACGCCACCGCCGGCGCGCACGGCGTGCGGATCCGGGACCTCGACGCCCGCGAGGCGACCAACTACCCGCTCACCGTGGTGATCTCGCCCGGCGACGAGCTCAGCGTGGAACTCGGCTACGACCCCCGGTACTTCGACGAGGCGACGGCCGAGGCCCTGGCCGCCCGGCTGACGCACACCCTGACCGCGCTCGCCGCGTCCGGCGACCAGGCGCCCCTGCGCACCGTCGACGTGCTGCCGCCCGCGGAACGCCACCGGCTGCTGCACGGCCCCGCACGCCCGCAACTGCCCCCGGTGCCCCCGGCGACGCTGCCCGCGCTGCTCGAGGCCGCGGCCGACCGACGGCCCGACGGGACGGCCCTCGACACGGGGGAGTCCACGCTGACCTTCGGCGAGGCGGAGGCCCACGCCAACCGGCTGGCGCACCACCTCATCGCGCGCGGCGCCGGGCCCGGCGACCTCGTCGCGCTGGTCCTGCCGCGCTCGGCGGACATGGCCCTCGCCCAGCTCGCCGTCGCCAAGACGGGCGCCGCCTTCCTCCCGGTGGACCCCGGCTACCCGGCCGAGCGGGTCGCGCTGATGCTGCGCGACGCGGACCCCGCCGTCACCCTCACCGCCGAGGAGGTCGCCGGCCTGCTCGCCGCGCCGCCCGACGGCACGCCCGCCCACCGGCCCACCGACGCCGACCGGGTCCGCCCGCTCCACCTCGACGACCCCGCGTACGTCATCTACACCTCCGGCTCCACCGGCACCCCCAAGGGCGTCGTCGTCACCCACCGCGGGCTGGCCGGCTTCGCCGCGGCCGAAGCCGCGCACTACCGAGTCGACGCGGGCGACCGCGTCCTGGCCTTCGCCACGCCCAGCTTCGACGCCTCCGTGCTGGAGCTGTGCATGGCGTGGCCGAGCGGCGCGGCCCTCGTCGTGCCGCCGCCCGGCCCGCTGCTCGGCGCCGAACTGGCCGGCTTCCTGCGCACCGCGCGCATCACGCACACCCTCCTGCCGCCCGCCGCGCTCGCCACCCTGCCGCCGGACACCCCCGGCACCCTGCCGGACCTGCGCACCCTGATCGTCGGCGCGGACGCCTGCCGGGCCGAACTGGTCGCCCGGTGGGCACCGCACCACCGCATGGTCAACTCCTACGGCCCCACCGAGGCGACCGTCGTCGCCACCTGGTCCGACCCGCTGGAGCCGGACGGCGGCGCGCCGCCCATCGGCCGCGCGCTGCCCGCCACCGGCGCCTACGTCCTCGACGCGCGCCTGCGCCCCGCCCCCGACGGCGTGCCCGGCGAACTGTGGCTCGCCGGTCCGGCCCTGGCCCGCGGCTACCTGGGCCGCCCCGGCCTGACGGCCACCCGCTTCACCGCCGACCCGTTCGGACCGCCCGGCACCCGCATGTACCGCACCGGCGACCTCGTCCGGCGCGACGCCCGCGGCGAACTGCACTACCTCGGGCGCACCGACCACCAGCTCAAGCTGCGCGGCCACCGCATCGAGGCCGGCGAGGTGGAGGCGACCCTGGTGCGCCACCCGGCGGTGCTGGACGCCGTGGTGAGCGTGCGGGAGGACGAGCCGGGGCTGCCGCGCCTGGTGGCCCACCTGCTCCTCGCGCCCGGCGCCGAGCCGCCCTCCGCCGCCCGGCTGCGGGCCTTCGCCGCCCGCACCCTGCCCGGCCCCATGGTGCCCTCGGCGTTCGTGACGCTGGACCGCTTCCCGCTCACGGAGAACGGCAAGACCGACCGGGCCGCGCTCCCCGCGCCCGGCCCGCAGGCCGAGGAGCCGGCCGCCGGGCACGTGCCGCCCCGCACCCCCACCGAGGAGGCCGTGGCCGCCCTGTGGGAGGAGGCCCTGGAGACCACCGTGGGCGCCGAGGACGACTTCTTCGACCTGGGCGGCGACTCCCTGCGCGCGCTGCGGATCGCCTCCCGCGCCAACGACCTCTTCGGCGTGACCCTCACGCCCCGCGACGTCCTGGTCAACCGCACCGTCGCCGCCCTGGCGGACCTGGTGGAGGAACAGGTGCTGAGCGAACTCGAAGACGCCGCACGCGGCGACAGCGACCACGACGAACGGTGAGGACCGGACGACCATGACGTCTTCGAAGCGAGACCGCGCCGAGGCACTGCCCCAGGACCTCCAGGAAGTACTCCGCCGCCGGCTCGCCGGACGGGCCGCCGGCACCCCGGGCGCCGCCACCCGGCAGGCCGTCCCGCGGGCCGACCGCAGCCGGCCGCTGCCGCTGTCGTTCGCCCAGCAGCGCCTGTGGTTCCTCGACCGGCTGCGCCCCGGCGACGCCCGCTACAACAGCGCCGTCGCGCTGCGTCTCACCGGGCCCCTCGACCGCGCCGCCCTGTCCGGCGCGCTGGAGCACGTGGTCGCACGGCACGAGGCGCTGCGCACCACGTTCCAGGAGAGCGACGGCAGACCCGTGCAGACCGTGCACCCCGCCGGGCCGGTCCCGCTGCCCGTGCGGGACCTGACGGCTCCCGCTGAGCGGCCCGCGGACCTGGACGCCGCACTCCTGGACGAGTACGAGCGCCCCTTCGACCTGCGGACCGGGCCGCTGCTGCGCGCCCTGCTGCTGCGGGAGGCGCCCGACGCGCACGTCCTGCTGCTGACGGCCCATCACATCGTCACCGACGGCTGGTCGATGGGCGTGCTGCTGCAGGAGCTGTGCGCCGCCTACGACGCGCTCGCCCGGGGCGCCCGTCCCGCGCTGGAGCCGGTGGCCACGCAGTACCCGGACTTCGCCGTCTGGCAGCGCGGGCAACTGTCCGGAGCCCGGCTGGAGCGCGAACTGGCCCACTGGAAGGAGCGGTTGTCGGGGGCGGTGGCGCCCGAACTGCCGCTGGACCGGCCGCGCGGCGGGGAGGAGTCCGGCGCGGGCGCGGTGCACACCTTCACCGTCCCCGCGGCCACCACGGCCCGGCTCGGGCAGCTCGCGGCCGGGCAGCACACCACGCTGTTCACCGCCCTGGTCGCCGCCTGCCAGGCCCTGCTCGCCCGCTGGTCCGGGCAGGACGACATCACCGTCGGCTCGCTGACCCCCGGCCGCGGCCGCACCGACCTGGAACAGGCCGTCGGCTTCTTCGTCAACACCGTCGCGCTGCGCACCCGCGTGGAGAGCGGCTGTTCCTTCCGCGAACTGCTCACCGCCGCCGCCGACACCGTCAACGACGCCTTCGCGCACGGCGACACGCCGTTCGAGCGCCTGGTGGAGGCGGTCGGCGCGACCCGGGAGCCGGGCCGCAACCCCCTGTTCGACGTGATGGTCCTGCTGCACCCCGCGCCGCCCGCCGCACCCGACCCGCACGGCCTGGCCACCGCGCCGGTCGCCGTGCCCCGGCGGGCCGCCACCTTCGACCTGAGCGTGGAGTTCGTCCCGGACGGGGACGGGCTGACCGGCCTGCTGGAGTACCGCACCGACCTGTTCGACGCGGCCACCGCCGAGCGCATGGCCGACCAGCTGCTGCGCACGCTGGACTGCGCCGCCGCCGAACCCGACCGGCCGCTCGGCGCCCTGCCCCTGCTCTCGCCCCGGCAGACGCGGCAGGTGACGCGGGACTGGAACGCGACCGCGCGGCCCGTACCCGAGGAGACCCTGCCCGAGCTGTTCGCGCGGCAGGCCGCCCGCACCCCGCACGCCACCGCCCTGGTCGCCGGGGACGCGACCCTGGACTACGCGGCACTCGACGCGCGGGCCGAGCGCCTGGCCCGCCACCTCGCGGCGCGCGGCGCGGGCCCCGAGGGACTGGTCGCCCTCCGCCTGCCGCGCACCGCCGACATGATCGTGGCGATCCTCGCCGTCTGGAAGTCGGGCGCCGGCTATCTGCCGCTGGACCCCGCGCTGCCCGAGGACCGGGTGCGGTTCCTCCTGGACGACGCGCGGCCGGCGCTCGTCCTGGACGAGGCCGCGCTGCGGGAAGTGCCCGACACCGCCGCCGAGACGCCGTCCGGCCGCCTCGCCCCGCCGGATCCCGGCACCACCGCCTACGTCATCTACACCTCCGGCTCCACCGGCCGCCCCAAGGGCGTGGCCGTGGCCCACCGGTCCCTGGCGAACCTCCTGGTGAGCCACCGCGAGGGCTTCGTCGCCGAGGCGGGCGGCGGGCCGCTGCGGGTGGCCCTCACCGCGTCGTTCTCCTTCGACACCTCGCTGGAGGGCGTGCTGCTGATGGCCGACGGCCACCCGCTGCACCTGGTCGACGAGACGACCCGGCTGGACGCCGCCGCGCTGGTCGAGTACGTCGTCGAGCACCGCATCGACTTCCTCGACCTGACCCCCACCTACCTGCGCCAGCTCCTGCCCGCCGGGCTGCTCACCGACCCCCGCCACCACCCCCGGGTGCTGATGCTCGGCGGCGAGGCCGTCGGCCCCGGCCTGTGGCGGGAGCTGGCCGGGCGGCCGGACGTGGCCGCGTACAACTTCTACGGGCCCACCGAGTGCACGGTCGACGCGCTGGCCTGCCGCATCGAGGGCGACGGCCGCCCGACCGTGGGCCGCCCGCTCGGCAACGTGCGCGCCTACGTCCTCGACGACCGGCTGCGGCCCGTACCGCCCGGCGTGGGCGGCGAGCTGTACCTGGCCGGCGTACAGCTGGCCCGCGGCTACGCGGGCCGGCCGGGGCTCACCGCCGCACGCTTCCTGCCCGACCCGTTCGGCCCGCCCGGCGCCCGCATGTACCGCACCGGCGACCTGGCCCGCTGGACCGGTGACGGCCGCCTGGACTACCTGGGACGAGCCGACGACCAGGTCAAGGTGCGCGGCCACCGCATCGAGCCCGGCGAGGTGGAGGCGGCCCTGACGGACCTGCCCGGCGTGGCGGCCGCCGCGGTCGTCGCCGTCGCCGACCCGCACGGCCACACCCGGCTGGCCGCCTACCTCGTCCCCGCGGAGCGGGACACGCGGCTCGCCCCGGGCGAGCTGCGGGCGGCCTGCCGGCTCGTGCTGCCCGACCACATGGTGCCGTCCTCCTTCACCGTCCTCGACGCCCTGCCGACGACCGTCAGCGGCAAGGTCGACCGGCGGGCCCTGCCCGCGCCCGACCTCGACGGCGGCGAGCGCGAGCGGGAGTTCGTCGCCCCGCGCACCCCCGAGGAGGAGACCCTCGCCCGCATCTGGGCGGAGGTGCTGGGCGCGCGCCGGGTCGGCGTCACGGACAACTTCTTCGAGCTGGGCGGCGACTCCATCCTCAGCATCCAGGCCGTCTCCCGCGCCCGCGCGGCGGGCCTGCACCTGACCTCGCGGGACGTCTTCCGCCACCAGACCGTCGCCGACCTCGCCGCCGCCGCGTCGGCGCGCACCGCCGCCGTGCCCGCGCCCCGGCGCCCGCGCGAGGAGGGCCCGGCGCCGCTCACCCCCGTCCAGGAGTGGTTCTTCGCCGCGCACGGCCCGCTGCGCCACTTCACCATGTCGATGCTGCTGGACCTGCCGCACGACCTGGACGAACGGGCCCTGGAGCGCGCCCTTGAGGCACTGACCGCCCACCACCCGGCGCTGCGCACCCGCTTCGCGCGCACGGGGGACACCTGGCGCCAGCACCCCGGCGAGGGCCCGGGCACCGGCCTGCTCACCCGGCACGACCTGGCCCGCGCCGCCGACCCGGCGGCCGCCCGCGAGGAGGCCGCGCAGACGGCCCGCGCCGCCCTGGACCCGCAGACCGGCGCCCTGCTGCGCGCGGCCCTGCTGACCTGCCCCGGCGAGCGCCCCCAGCTGTTCCTCACCGCCCACCACCTGGCGGTGGACAGCGTCTCCTGGCGCATCCTCCTCGCCGACCTCGCCCAGGCCTACCGGCAGGCGGCCGAGGGCGACCCGGTCGAACCGGACCCCGTCGCCACGCCGTTCGCCGACTGGGCCGCGCACCTGTCCCGCCGGGTGCGCGCCGGCGACCTCGACGCCGACCTGGCGCACTGGACGGCCGAGGCCGCCGAGGTCCGCACCCCGCTGCCCGTCGACCGTCCCGGCACCCCGCTCGCCGGCTCGGTGCGCACCCTGCGCACCCGCGTGGACCGCGCCACCACCGGCGCCCTGCTGCGCCAGGTGCCCGCGGTCTACCGCACCCAGGTCAACGACGTGCTGCTCAGCGCGCTGAGCCGGGTCCTCGCCGACTGGACCGGCACCGAGCGGGTGACCGTCGCCCTGGAGGGGCACGGCCGCGAGGACGACACGCTCGACCTGTCCCGCACGGTGGGCTGGTTCACCACCCAGTACCCCGTCACCCTCACGCCCGCGGGACCGTCCGGCGCGCCCGACTGGGGCGCCACCCTGAAGACGGTGAAGGAGCGGCTGCGGGCCGTGCCCCGGCACGGCCTCGGCTACGAGGCCCTGGCCCGCCTCGGCTCGCCCGACCCGGCCGCCCGCGCCCTGAGGGACCTCCCGCTGCCGCAGGTCTGCTTCAACTACCACGGCCAGTGGGAGGCCGGCGCCGGGCGGGACTTCACCCCGGCGGGCGAGGTGCCCGGCCGTGACATCGCCGCCGGCGAACCGCTGGACCACCTGCTGGACGTCTCCGCCGTGGTCGCCGGCGGCGAACTGGAGATCACCTGGCACTACAGCGACCAGGTGCACGACGAGGACACCGTCCGCGCCCTGGCCGACGGCATGACCGGCGCGCTCGCCGCGATCGCCGAGCACTGCGCCCGCCCAGGCGCGGGCGGCCGCACCCCGTCCGACTTCCCGCTGGCCCGCCTCGACCAGGACCGCCTGGACCGGCTGGCCGGCGACGGACGGGACGTGGAGGACATTCTGCCGCTGACCCCGCTCCAGGAGGGCATGCTCTTCCACCGGCTGGTCGGCGGCGACGACGACGTCTACGTCGACCAGGCGGCGCTCCTGCTGGACGGCGTCGCCGACCCGCACGCCTTCGCCGCGGCCTGGCAGCGCGTCACCGAGCGCACGCCCGCCCTGCGCACCTGCGTGGTCTGGGAGGACGTACCCCTGCCCCTCCAGGTCGTGCGCCGGGACGTACGGGTGCCGGTCACCCACCTCGACTGGCGGGACCTGGACGAGCCGGAGCGGGCCGAGCGCCTGGCCGGGCTGCGGGCGGACGACCTGGCCCGCGGCATCGACCTCGCCGCCGCACCGCTGATGCGGCTCACCCTGGTCCGGCTGCCCGAGGCGGGACTGCACCTGCTGTGGACCTCCCACCACCTGATCCTGGACGGCTGGAGCCTCGCCCAGGTGCTCACCGAGGTGTGCGAGGAGTACGCGGCGCTCACCGCCGGCGTCGAGTCCCGGCCGCCGGTACGGCGCCCCTTCGGCGACTACGTGCGCTGGCTCGCCGAGCAGGACCCCGCCGCCGCTCGCGCGCACTGGCAGGGCGTCCTCGCCGGCTTCACCACCCCCACCCCGCTGCCCACCGACCGCCCCCTGCGCGACGCCCACCTGGCCCGCTCCGCCGACATGCACACGGCCGGCCTGGACGACGCGACGTCGGCCCGGCTGGCGCGCACCGCACGCGAGGCCGGACTCACCCTCAACACGGTCGTGCAGGGCGCCTGGGCGCTGCTGCTCGCCCGCTACGGCGCCGAGGACGACGTGGTGTTCGGCACCACCGTCTCCGGCCGGCCCGACGACCTGCCCGGCGTCGAGTCGATGGTGGGCATGTTCATCAACACCGTGCCCACCCGGGTACGCGTCGACGCCGGACGCACGGCCCGCGCCTGGCTGCGGGAACTGCAGGACGCCCAGGCCGAGTCGAGGCGGTTCGCCGCCGTGTCGCTGGCCGAGCTGACCCAGCTCAGCGAGGTGCCCTCCGGCAGCCCGCTGTTCCACAGCATGGTCGCCTTCGAGAACTACCCCTTCGACGAGGCCCGCACCGCCGGCTCCGGGGTGCGCCTGGCCGAGGTGACCTCCCGCGACGCCACCAACTACCCCCTCGTGCTGCGCGCCTACCACGGCGAACGCCTCGGCTTCGACCTCGCCTACGATCCCGCCCTGTTCGACGCGGCGACCGTCCGCTCCCTCGCCGACCGGCTGTGCCTGCTGCTCACGGAGCTCGCCGACGGCCCCGACCGGCCGCTGCGCGCCCTGGCCTGGACGACGGCCGGGGAACGTCGGCGGATGCTCACCGACTGGAACGGCACCGAACACGGCCGCCCCGACCGGACCCTGGTGGACCTGTTTGAGGAGCAGGCCGCCCGCACGCCCGCCGCCGTAGCCGTCACCTGCGACGGCGAGCACCTGGACTACGCCACGCTCGACGCCCGCGCCGGCCGGCTCGCCCACCGGCTCGCCGAACTCGGCGCCGCACCCGAGCGGTTCGTCGCCCTCGCCCTGCCCCGCTCCGGCGACCAGGTCGTCGCGATCCTCGCCGTCCTGAAGACCGGCGCGGCCTACCTGCCGATCGACCCGGCCTCACCCGCCGAACGCATCGGCCACCTCCTCGCCGACGCCGCCCCGGTGGCACTGGTGACCACGACCGCAACCGCCGCCCGGACCGACGGCACCGGTGTGCCCGCCCTCCTCCTCGACGACCCGGACACCGAGGCCGACCTCGCCCACCGCCCGGCCACCGGCCCCGCCCCGGCCCGGCGCCCGCTGCCGGAGAGCCCCGCCTACGCCATCTACACCTCCGGTTCGACCGGCCGCCCCAAGGGTGTGGTGATCCCGCACGCCAACGTGGTCCGGCTGTTCACCCGCACCGGCCACTGGTTCGCCTTCGGCCCGGACGACGTGTGGACGATGTTCCACTCCTACGCGTTCGACTTCTCCGTGTGGGAACTGTGGGGACCGCTGCTGCACGGCGGCCGGCTCGTGGTCGTACCCGACGAGACGGCCCGCTCCCCGGAGGACTTCCTGCGCCTGCTCGCGGACGAGCGGGTCACCGTCCTCAACCAGACGCCGTCCGCGTTCTACCCGCTGATCCGCGCGGACGCCGACCACCCGGACACCGGCGCCCGCCTCGCGCTGCGCACGGTGGTGTTCGGCGGCGAGGCCCTGGACACCGGACGGCTCACCGACTGGTGGACGCGCCACCCGGCCGCCGCCCCGCGGCTGGTCAACATGTACGGCATCACCGAGACCACGGTGCACGTCACGTACGCCCCGCTCGACCCCGCCACCGCCGCCGACGGCCCCGCCAGCCCCATCGGCACGGCCATCCCGGACCTGCGGGTGCACGTGCTCGACGCGGACCTGGCGCCCGTGCCGCCCGGCGCGACCGGCGAACTGTACGTGGCGGGGGAGGGGCTGGCCCGCGGCTACCTGGGCCGCCCCGGTCTCACCGCCACCCGCTTCCTCGCCGACCCCTTCGGCCGGCCCGGCAGCCGCATGTACCGCACGGGCGACCGGGCGAGGTGGCGGGTCGACGGCACCCTGGAGTACCTGGGCCGCGCCGACGCCCAGGTCAAGATCCGCGGCTACCGCATCGAACCCGGCGAGATCGAGGCCGCCCTGCACACCCACCCCGGCGTCGCCGACGCCGCGGTCGGGGTGTTCGAGGACGCCTCCGGCACCCGCCGGCTCGTGGCGCACGTCGTCGGCAGCGGCGGCCCGGCCCCCGCGGCGGCCGAACTGCGCGCCCACGCGGAGCGCCTGCTGCCCGCCCACATGGTCCCCGCCGCCTACGTCCCGATGGACGCGCTGCCGCTCACGGTCAACGGCAAGCTCGACCGGCGCGCGCTGCCCGCACCGGGACCGGACGGCTACGCCGCCGGCACCGACCGGACCCCGCCGCGCACGCCCGCCGAACGGCTGGTCGCCGCCGCCTGGTCGGACGTCCTGGGAGTGGCCGAGGTCCACGCCGGCGACGACTTCTTCGCGCTCGGCGGCGACTCCATCCTCGCCGTCCGCGTCACCGCCCGCCTGCGCGCCGCGTTCGGCCCCGGCGTCTCCCCGAGGCTGCTGTTCACCCGCCCCACCGTCGCCGCCCTGGCCGCCGCGCTCGGCGAACCGGTCGGCGACACGGCCTCCGCCGCGGAGACCGACGCGATACCGGCGACCGCCCCGCAGACCCCGGCCCCGCTGTCGTACGCCCAGCAACGCCTGTGGTTCCTCGACCGGTTCGAGCCCGGCAGCACCGAGTACACGACGCTGTCCGTGCTCCTCCTGCGCGGACCGCTCGACCGGAACGCCCTGCGCACCGCGCTGGACGGCCTCGTCGCCCGGCACGAGGCGCTGCGCACCACGTTCACCGAACAGGACGGACAGGCACGGCAGGTGGTCAACCCGCCGCACCGGGTCGACCTGCCCGTGGACGACCTCACCACGGCCCCGGACGCGCGGGCGGCGCTGGACGCGCTGCTGGAGCGCGAGGCCGCCACCCCCTTCGACCTGGCGGCCGGGCCGCTGCTGCGCGCCCGGCTGGCCCGCCTGGCCGCCGGCGAGCACGCCCTCGTCCTCGCCGTCCACCACATCGCCACCGACGGCTGGTCGCTCGGCGTGCTCGGCCGGGACCTGGGCGAGCTGTACACCGCGGCGCACGAGGGCCGCCGCCCCGAACTGCCGGACCTGCCCGTCCGGTACGCCGACCACGCCACCTGGCAGCGCGCCCGCGCCGACCGCGTCGAGCGACAACTCGCGCACTGGCGCGAGCGGCTGGACGGAGTGCCCCCGCTGGAGCCGCCGACCGACCGGCCGCGTCCCGCCGTACGGACCCGGGACGGCGCCCTGGTGACCTTCACCCTGCCCGCCGAACTGACCCATCGGCTGCGCGAGTTGGGCAGGGCGTCCGACGCCACCCTGTACATGACGCTGCTGACCGCCTGCACGGCCCTGCTGTCCCGCTGGGCCGACCAGGACGACTTCGCCGTCGGCACCGTCACCGCCGGCCGTGAACGCCCCGAACTGCACGACGTGGTCGGCATGTTCGTGAACACCCTGGTGCTGCGCAACCGGGTGCGCCCCGGCAGCACGTTCCGCGCGCTGCTGGCGCAGGTGCGCGGCACCGTCCTGGACGCGTTCGCCCACCAGGACGTGCCCTTCGAACGGCTGGTGGACGCCCTCCAGCCCGAGCGGGACACCAGCCGCACCCCCCTGTTCCAGGTCATGGTCGCCCTGCACAACCTGGGCGCCGAGACGCCCGCCCTCCCCGGCCTCGAGGTCGAGCCGGTCCTGCCACCGGTCCGGAACGCCACCTTCGACCTCGCCTTCGACTTCGTGGAAGGAGACGGCGGCGTCACCGGCCACCTGGAGTACGACACCGGCCTGTTCGACGAGAGCACCGTCCGCCGCCTGGCCGACCGCCTGCGGCTGCTGCTCCAGGCGGCGGCCCAGCACCCCGACCGGGACGTACGGGCGCTGGAGCTGATGACCACGGCCGAGCGGCACCAGGTCCTCCGCGACTGGCAGGGCCCGCGCCTCGCCGTGCCGGAGACCACCTTCCCCGCCCTCTTCGAGGCGCAGGCCGCCCGCACGCCGTACGCCACCGCCCTGGTGGCACGGGACGCCACGCTCGACTTCGCCGTCCTCAACGAGCGCGCCAACCGGCTCGCCCACCATCTCCTCGCCCAGGGTGTCGCCCCCGAGCGGGTGGTCGCCGTACGGCTGCCGCGCACCTCCGACCTGATGGTGGCGGTGCTCGCCGTCGCCAAGGCGGGCGGCACCCTGCTCTGTCTCGATCCCGGCCTGCCCGAGGAGCGTGCCGCCCACCTCCTCGCCGACGCGGCCCCGCACACCGTGCTGACCGCCGAGGCACTGCGCGACACGCCGTGGGAGCGGCTGCCCGCCCACGACCCGACCGACCGCGACCGCCCGGCCCCGCTGCGCCCGGACCACGCCGCGTACATCGTCTACACCTCCGGCTCCACCGGCCGCCCCAAGGGCGTCGTCGTCGAACACCGCCACCTGGTCAACCTCTGCCACGACCACCGCGAAGGACTCGTCGCCCCGCACACCGCCGACGGGCGCCGGCTGCGCGCCGCGCTGAGCGCGTCGTTCTCCTTCGACACCTCCTGGGAGGGACCGCTGCTCCTCGCCCTCGGGCAGGAGGTCCATCTCATCGACGAGGACGTGCGCCTGGACCCCGACGCGTTCTGCGCCCAGGTCGCCGAACGCCGCCTGGATCTGGTGAACGTCACCCCGTCCTTCCTGCGCGAACTCACCGCCGCCGGGCTCCTCGCCCCCGGCCGCCACCACCCGCGCGTCCTGCTGGTCGGCGGCGAGGCGACCGGCCCCGGCACCTGGCGGGAGCTGTGCGCCGCCACCGGCCTCGGCGTCACCGCGTACAACATGTACGGGCCCACCGAGTGCACCGTCGACGCCACCTACGGCCGCTGCGCCGACCACCCGGACCGGCCGGTCATCGGCCGCCCCGGCCGGAACCTGCGCGCCTACGTCCTCGACGGCGCCCTGCGCCCGGTGCCGCCCGGCGTGCCCGGCGAGCTGTACCTCGCCGGCGCCCAGGTGGCCCGCGGCTACCTGGGCCGCCCCGGCCTGACCGCCTCCCGCTTCCTCGCCGACCCGTTCGGCGCGCCGGGTGGGCCCCTCCTGCCCGATGGCGGGCAAGGAGGGAGGATGTACCGCACCGGTGACCGCGTCCGCTGGAACGAGCGGGGGCTGCTGGAGTTCCTGGGCCGGGCCGACGAGCAGATCAAGATCCGCGGGTTCCGCATCGAACCCGGCGAGGTCGAGGCCGCGCTGCTCGCCCACCCGGACGTGTCCGAGGCCGTCGTGACGGCGCGCGAACACGCGGGCCGGCTCATGCTCGTGGCCTACGTGGTGCCCGCCCAGGGCGCCGTCCCGGCCGCCGACGCCCTGCGCGGCGCGCTGCGGCGCACCCTGCCGGACCACATGGTGCCGGCGGCGTTCGTCCCGCTGGCGCGGATCCCGCGCACCAGCACCGGCAAGACGGACCGGCGCGCCCTGCCCGCCCCGCCCGCCCAGCCGGACCCCGCCACGGCGTACGTGGCACCGCGCCCCGGCACCGAGGAGACGCTGGCCGCCATCTGGGCGGACGTCCTTCGGCTCGACCGGGTGGGCGCGCGGGACAACTTCTTCGCGCTCGGCGGCGACTCCATCCTCAGCATCCAGATCGTCTCCCGGGCCCGCCGGGCGGGACTGGCGCTGACCACCAAGGACGTCTTCCGCCACCAGACCGTGGCCGAACTCGCCCTCCGCGTCACCGAGGCGGCCCCGGCCGAGGCGCACACGGCCCCGCCCGCCGAGGCACCGCTCACGCCCATCCAGCGCTGGTACCTCGACGGCCGCCGTCCCGGCGACCCGCTGCGCTTCACCATGTCGCAGCGGCTCGAACTCGCCCCCGGCACCGACCTGTCCGCCCTCCGCACGGCCGTCGACGCCCTCGTCCGCCACCATCCGGCCCTGCGTACCCGCTTCCGCCCGACCGGCGACGGCCGGCGCCAGGACGTCCTGCCGGACGCACCCGACGGCATCCTCACCCACCACGACGTGACCGGCCTGGACGGCGCCGCGCTGGAGGCCGAGGTGCGGCGCGCGGCGGACGCGGCCCGGGACCGCCTCGACCCGAACGAGGGCCGGGTGGCACGCGTCCTGCTCTTCGACCGCGGCCCCGACCTGCCCGCGCAACTCCTCTTCACCGTGCACCACCTGGTCGTCGACGGCGTCTCCTGGCGGATCCTGCTGGCCGACCTGGAGACCGCCCACCGCCAGGCGTCGGACGGACACCCCGTCGACCTGCCCCCGGCCACCACCGCCTACGGGCACTGGGCGGCCCGCCTGGAGGCGCACACCCGTTCCGGCGCCCTGGACGGCGACCTCCCCCACTGGGAGCGCACCGCCGCGGCCCCCGCCGCCCTGCCCGCCGGTCGACCCGGGCCCAACACCCACGGCACCGCCGCCACGGTCACCGTGGAACTGGACCCGGAGACGACCGACGCCCTGCTGCGCCGGGTCCCGGAGGTCTACCGCACCCAGGTCAACGACGTCCTGCTCAGCGCCCTCGGCCGCACCCTGGCCCGCTGGTGCGGCCGAGAGACCGTGCTGGTCGGCGTGGAGGGCCACGGCCGCGAGGACCTCTTCGACGACCTGGACCTGTCCCGTACGGTCGGCTGGTTCACCGCCGAGTACCCCCTCGCGCTGACGGTCGCGCCCGACGCCGGCTGGCACGACACCCTGCGCTCGGTGAAGGAGCAGCTGCGCGCGGTGCCCCTGCACGGCCTGAGCCACGGCGCGCTGCGCCACCTGCTGCCCGGCAGCCCGCCGGCCGGCGCCCCCGCACCGCAGGTCGGCTTCAACTACCACGGCCAGTGGGACACCGGCGGCGACGGCGGCGGTCTGTACCGTGCCGCGCTGCCCCCGGCCGGCTCCGACACCGACCCCGACGCGCCGCGCCCCTACCTGCTCGACCTCACCGGGGTCGTCCAGGACGGCAGGCTCGAACTCGGCTGGACCTATCCGCCGGCCGTCTACGACGAGTCCACCGTCCGCGCCCTCGCCGACGAGATGTGCGCGGCGCTGCGCGACATCGCGGCCCACTGCGCCCGCCCGGACGCGGGCGGCCGCACCCCGTCGGACTACCCCCTTGCCGGGCTCGGACAGCGGGAGCTGGACCGCCTCGTCGGCGACGGCCGGCACGTGGCGGACGTCCTGCCGCTGACGCCCCTGCAGGCCGGCATGCTCTTCCACGGCCTGGTGGACACGGCCGGCGCCTACTTCGACCGGACGGCCGTCCGGCTGTCCGGAGTGAGCGACCCGCGGGCCTTCGCCGCGGCCTGGCAGCAGGTCGCCGACCGCACCGAGGCTCTGCGCACCAGCGTGCACTGGCAGGGCCTGCCGCACCCGGTCCAGGTCGTCCACCACCGCGTGGAGCTGCCCGTCACCCACCTCGACTGGCGGCACCTGACCCCCGAGCAGCGGGCGAAGGAGACCGAGGACCTGCTGACCGCCGACCGCACGGCCGGCATGGACCTCACCACCGCACCCCTCACCCGCATCACCCTGGCCGCACTGCCCGACGACGAGATCCTGTTGCTGTGGTCCTCCCACCACCTGATCCTGGACGGCTGGAGCACCGGGCAGCTGCTCACCGAGGTGTGCGAAAGCCACGCCGCGCTCACCGGCGGCGGCGAGGCCCCCGTCCCGGTCCGGCGCCCGTTCTCCGACTTCGTGCGCTGGCTGCACGACCAGGACGAGCAGGCGGCCGAGGCGTACTGGGCCGGCGCTCTCACCGGCTTCCCGGCCCGCACCCCGCTGCCGTACGACCGCACGCCGGCCGAGGCGCACCGGGCCCGCGCCGCCGCCACCGCGCGCCGCTACCTGGACGAGCGCGTCTCGGCGCGGCTGCGGGAGACGGCGGCACGGGCCGGGCTGACGGTGAACACCGTGATCGAGGGCGCCTGGGCGCTGCTGCTGGCCCGCCACAGCGGACGCGACGACGTCGTGTTCGGCACGACCGTCTCCGGCCGCCCGGCCGAACTGCCGGGCGTGGAGGCGATGATCGGCATGTTCATCAACACCGTGCCCACCCGGATCCGCGTCCCGGGCGGATCGGTGGTGTCCTGGCTGCGGGACGTGCAGGAGCGGCAGAGCGACGCCCGCCGCTTCGACTTCCTCGCGCTGCCCCGCATCCAGGCGCTGAGTGAGGTCCCGGCGGGCGAGGCGCTGTTCGACAGCATGGTGGTCTTCGAGAACTACCCCGTCGACGAGTCCGCCACGGCCCGGACGGGCGTGCGCGTCGAGGAGGTGCGGGCCGACGACGCCCCGACCTTCCCGCTGTGCCTGCGCACCCACCTCGGCGACCGGCTCGGCATCGACCTCGCCTACGACGCCGGCCTGTTCGACGCGGACACCGCCGAACGCCTCGCCGCCCGGCTCGCGACCGTCCTGACCGCCCTCGCCGACGGCATCGAGGCCGACACGCAGGTGACCGGCCTCGCGCTGCTGACCGGGGACGACCGCGCCCTGCTCCGGCGGTGGAACACTCCCGCCCGGCAGCCGGCGCCGCGCAGCCCCGTCGAGCTGTTCGCCGAACAGGCCCGCCGCACCCCCGACGCGCCCGCCGTGCGCGACGGCGGCACCGAGCTGACCTACCGCCGCCTCGACGACTGGTCCGACGCCGTGGCCTCCCGGCTCCTCGCCGGCGGCCTGCGGGTGGAGGACCGGGTGACGCTGCTGATGGACCGCGGTGCCGAACTCGTCGTCGCCCAGCTCGCCGTCCTCAAGGCGGGCGGCGCCTACGTCCCGGTGGACGCCCGCGCCCCCGAGGACCGGCGCCGCGCGCTGATCGGGCGGGCGGGCGCGACGGTCGAGCTGACCGCCGCGGACGTCGCAGCCGCAGCCGCAGCCGCACCCGTGCCGGACGCGCCCGCACCCGTACCCGCGGACGCCGACCGGCTGGCGTACGTGATGTTCACCTCCGGGTCGACCGGCGAGCCCAAGGCGGTCGCGGTACGCCACCGGGACGTGGCCGCCCTCGCCACCGACAGCCGCTTCGCCGGCGGGGTGTGCGCCCGGGTGCCGCTGCACTCCCCGGTGGCCTTCGACGCCGCCACCTTCGAGGTGTGGGCGCCCCTGCTCACCGGCGGCTGCGTGGTCGTGGCACCGCCCCGGCCCATGGACGCGGCCCTGCTGCGGCACCTGGTCCGCGACGGCGGCCTGACCGCGCTGTGGCTGACCGCCGGCCTCTTCCGGCTGCTGGCGCAGGACGCGCCGGACTGCTTCGCCGGCCTGCGCCAGGTGTGGACCGGCGGCGACGTGGTGCCCGCCGCGGCCGTGCGCCGCGTGCTGTCCGCCTGCCCCGGACTGACCGTCGTGGACGGGTACGGCCCCACCGAGACGACGACGTTCGCGACGTCCTTCGCACTGACCGACGCCACGGCCGTCCCCGGCACCGTGCCCATCGGCCACCCGCTCGACGACATGCGCGTGCACGTCCTGGACGGCCGGCTGCGGTCCGTGCCGCCGGGCTGCGCCGGCGAACTGTACGTCGCCGGCGAGGGCGTGGCCCGCGGCTACCTGGGCCGCCCCGGCGACACCGCCGCCCGCTTCCTCGCCGACCCCGCAGGCCCGCCCGGCACCCGCATGTACCGCACCGGCGACCTGGTCCGCCGCCGGCTCGA
Organism: Streptomyces sp. IBSBF 3136; assembly: GCF_036815105.1. NCBI lineage: Bacteria > Bacillati > Actinomycetota > Actinomycetes > Kitasatosporales > Streptomycetaceae > Streptomyces > Streptomyces sp. IBSBF 3136. The sequence goes on along the minus strand of NZ_JAJSZC010000037.1, from coordinate 5,088 downwards.
CGGCACGGTCGAGTTCCTGGGCCGCGCCGACGACCAGGTGAAGATCCGCGGTTTCCGCGTCGAACCCGGCGAGGTGGAGGCCGTCCTCGCGGCACACCCCGACGTGGCGGACGTCGCGGTGGTGGCCCGCGAGGACCGGCCCGGCAGCCGGCGCCTGGTCGCCTACGTGGTCGGTCCCGAAGACCTCACGGACGTAAGGGAGTTCGCCGTCCGTTCGCTGCCCGACTACCTCGTCCCCGCCGCCTTCGTCGCCCTGCCGGCGCTGCCGCTCAGCGGCAACGGCAAGGTCGACCGGGCCGCCCTCCCGGCCCCGGAGCCCGCGAGCGGCGACCGGCAGCGCGAGGCGATCGCACCGCGCACCGACGCCGAACGGCGTGCCGCCGACGTCTTCGCGGAGGTCCTCGCCGTCCGACGGCCCGGTGTGGAGGACGACTTCTTCCAGCTCGGCGGCGACTCCATCCTCAGCATCCGGCTGGCCGCCCGCCTGTCCGAGGCGTTCGGCGCCGACGTGTCACCGCGGGCGGTGTTCACCCACCCCACCCCCGCCGCACTCGCCGCGCTGCTCACCGCGGAGCCGTCCGGCGACGCCGTGCCCACCGCGATCGTCCCCGCCCCCCGCGACACGCCCGCACCGATGTCGCACGCCCAGCAACGCCTGTGGTTCCTGGAGGAGTTCGCGCCCGGCAGCGGCGAGTACGTCACCGCGCTGGCCCTGCGCCTGCGCGGCCGGCTCGACGTGCCCGCCCTGACCGCGGCCCTGCGCGCCCTGGCCGAGCGGCACGAGGCACTGCGCACCACCTTCGACACGGTGGACGGCCGCGGCGTGCAGATCGTCCACCCGGCGCAGGACGTGCCGCTGGAGCTGCGCGACCTGACGGCGACGGGGGAGAGCGGCCGCGCGGACCGGCTGCGCGAGCTGCTGGAGGCCGAGCGCGCCCGCACGTTCGACCTGCGGCGCGGCCCGCTGCTGCACGCGGGGCTGATCAGGCTCTCGGACGAGGAGCACGTCCTGACGCTGACCCTGCACCACATCGTCACCGACGGCTGGTCCACCGGCGTCCTCACCGGCGATCTCGCGCACTACTACCGGACCGAACTGGGCGCGGAAGCCGAGCCGTTGCCGCCGCTGCCCGTGAGTTACGCCGACTACGCCCACTGGCAGCGCGGCACCGCCACGGACGAGCACCTCGCGTACTGGAAGGAGCACCTGGCCGGCCTGGAGACGCTGGACCTGCCCACCGACCGGCCGCGTCCGGCGGTGCGCACCCACGGCGGCGCCACCGTGCGGCTCGCCCTGCCCCGCGCCACCACCCGCCGCCTGGTCCAGGTGGGACGGGACCGGCAGGCCACCCTGTTCACCACGCTCGTCGCCGCCGCGCAGAGCTACCTGGCCCGCCTGACCGGCGGCCGGGACATCACGGTCGGCACGGTCACCTCCGGCCGCGACCGCGCCGAGACGCAAGCCCTCGTCGGGTTCTTCGTCAACACCCTCGTCCTGCGCTCCCACGTCGAACCCGGCCGCCTTTTCCCCGAGTTCCTCACCGACGTGCGTGGGACCGTACGGGACGCCTTCGCCCACCAGGAGGCGCCGTTCGAACGCGTGGTGGACGAGGTGCAGCCCGTCCGCGACACCAGCCGCACCCCCCTGTTCCAGGTCATGGTGGTGCTGCAGAACGCCCCGGCCGCCGACCTCGACCTGCCCGGCATCCAGGTCGGCGACGTCGACACGGACCTGCGACATGCGGCGTTCGACCTCACCCTCGAGTTCGCCGAGACCGCTGCCGGGGAGCTGCACGGCCTGCTGACCTACAACACCGACCTGTTCGACGCGGCCACCGCCGAACGCATGGCCGACCAGCTCGGCACCCTGCTGACCGCCGTCGCAGACGACCCCGACCGGCCCGTGGGCGCCCTGCCGCTCGCCACCGACGAAGCGCTCAAGTCCGTCCTCGACCAGGGCCGCGGCACCGCCCGCCCGATACCCGCGGCGACGCTGCCTGAGCTGTTCGAACGGCAGGCCGCCCGGACCCCCGACGCCGTGGCCCTGGCCGACGCCGACGGCCGCGAGCTGACGTACGCGCAGGTCGAACGCGCCGCCAACCGGCTGGCGCACCGGCTCATCGCCCGGCGCGTGGGTCCGGAGCGGATCGTGGCACTGGCGCTGCCCCGCGGCGCGGAGACGGTGGTGGCCCAGCTCGCCGTGGCCAAGGCCGGCGGCGCCTTCCTGCCGGTCGACCCCGACTACCCCGAGCAGCGACGGGAGTTCATGCTGCGCGACGCGGACGCCTGGCTCGTGCTGGACGACCCCGCCGCCGTACGGGACGCGGACGGGCCGGACACCGCGCCCACGGACGCCGACCGCACGGCCCCGCTGACGCCCGCCCACCCGGCGTACGTGATCTACACGTCCGGTTCCACCGGCACACCCAAGGGCGTGACCGTGACCCACAGCGGCCTGGCCGCCTTCGCCGCGGCCGCCGCCGAACGCTACGACACTCGGCCCGGCGACCGGGTCCTGCAGTTCGCCTCGCCCAGCTTCGACGCCTCCGTGCTGGAGCTGTGCGTGTCCCTGCTCGGCGGAGCCACCCTCGTCACCGGAGAGGAGGGCCCCCTCGTCGGCGAGCGGCTCGCCCAGGTCCTCGCCGAGCGGCGCATCAGCCACACCCTGATCCCGCCCGCCGCCCTGGCGACCGTCGACGCCGGGACCGCCGACGCCCTGCCGCACCTGCGCACCCTCATCGTGGGCGCGGAGGCGTGCCCGGCCCACCTCGTCGAACGGTGGGCACCCGGCCGGCGCATGATCAACTCCTACGGCCCGACCGAGGCCACCGTCGTCGCCACCTGGACCGGCCCCCTCACCCCGGGCACGGGAGCCCCGCCGATCGGACGCCCCGCCGGCGCCACCCACGTCCACGTCCTCGACGCCGCCCTGCGCCCCGTCCCGCCCGGCGTCACCGGCGAGCTGTACGTGGCCGGGCCCGGACTGGCCCGCGGCTACCTGAACCGGCCCGGGCTGACCGCCTCCCGCTTCGTCGCCGACCCGTTCGGCGCGCCCGGGGAGCGGATGTACCGCACCGGCGACCTGGCCCGCTGGGACTCCTCCGGCGACCTGCGCTTCGCCGGACGCGCCGACGACCAGGTGAAACTGCGCGGCTTCCGCATCGAGCCCGGCGAGATCGAGAGCGCGCTGCGCCGCAGCCCGGGGGTGCGCGACGCGGTCGTCACCGTGCGCGGCGGCGGATCCGACCCGGACGGCCGGTCCGGCGGACGGCTCGTGGCCTACGTCGTACCCGCCGGGGACACCGTCGAGGAACTGCCGGTGGCGGAGCTGCGCGACCACCTCGCCGGGCTGCTCCCCGCGCACATGGTCCCGTCGGCGTTCGTGCCGCTGGAACGCCTGCCGCTCACCCCGAACGGCAAGACCGACCGGGCCGCCCTGCCCGAACCCGGCCCCACGCACACCGCCGCCGGGCCGCGCACCGCGCCACGCACCGACACCGAACGCCGCATCGCCCGCATCTGGGCCGACGTGCTCGGTGTGGCGGACGTCGGCGCGCACGACAACTTCTTCCACCTCGGCGGCGACTCCATCCTCAGCATGCAGGTCGTCTCCCGGCTGCGGCGCGACGGACTGCACCTGGCCACCCGCGACCTGTTCACCCACCAGACCGTCGCCGAACTGGCCACCGTCGCCGGCGGCGCACCCCGGCACACCGAAACCGGACCGGTCAGCGGGGACGTGCCGCTCACCCCCATCCAGGAGTGGTTCCTGACCAGCCCCCGCGCCAGCCACGACCACTTCAACCAGTCGCTGCTGCTGGAACTGGGCATCGACCCGGACGCCACCGCCCTGGAAACAGCGCTCAACGCCCTGCTCGACCACCACGACGCGCTGCGCATGCGCTTCACCGAGGACGAGAACGGCTGGCAGCAGTTCGACCCCCCGCCGTCCGACACCGACCGCGACCGGCTCCTGGCCCGTCACGCCCTGAGCGGCCTCACCCCCGCCGAAGCCGACGCGGCGATGGAGAAGGCCGCCGACGACCTGCACACCGGCTTCGACCTGGGGCGCGGCCCCCTGCTGCGGGCGGCCCTGTTCACCGGGGACGCGGGCCGGCCCGCCTTCCTCCTCCTGGTCGCCCACCACCTGGTGGTCGACGCCGTGTCCTGGCGCATCCTGCGCGACGACCTGGAGGCCGCCTACCGGCAGGCCGTCCGGGGCGAGCCCGTCACGCTGGGGGAGCGCACCACCTCCTTCCTCGATTGGGCCCGGGGCCTGGCCGCGCACGTCGCGGCCGGCTCCCTCGACGACGAACTGCCGTACTGGGAACGGGCCGTCGACACCGAGCCGCTGCCCGCCCGGACACCGGACACACCGGAAACGGGCCTCGTCGAGACACTCACCGTCGAGCTGGACGAGCCGGACACCGAGGCACTGCTGCGCGCCGCCCCGACCGCCTACCGCACCCGCGTCAACGACGTACTGCTCGCCGCCCTCGCCCTGGCCCTGGCCCGCTGGACCGGCCGTGAGGAGGTCCGCCTGGACCTCGAGGGACACGGCCGCGAGGACATCCTCGACGAGGTGGACCTCTCCCGCACGGTCGGCTGGTTCACCACCGTCCACCCCGTCGCCCTCCACGTGCCCGACCCGGCCGATCTCGGCCCCGGCCGGGACTGGCGGGCTCTGGTGAAGTCGGTCCGCCGCCAACTGCGCGCCGTACCCGGCAACGGCCTGGGCTTCGGCGCCCTGCGCACCTTCGGCCCGCCCGAGGTGCGCGAGCGGCTCGGACGGGCCGCGCACGGCCAGGTCGTCTTCAACTACCTCGGTCAGTGGGACGCCCGCCCCGAGAGCCCCGGCGACGGCCTGGTGCGCGCCGAACACGGCTCGTTCGGCCGGCACCACGACCCGCGCGACAGCGGCTCCCACCCGCTGGAGGTCGTCGGCGCGGTCCAGGGCGGCCGGCTCTCCTTCACCTGGCACCACCGGCCCGCCCTCCACGCCACGGACACCGTGCGCCGCGTCGCCGACGACTTCGCCGAGGCGCTGCGCCGCATCGCCCACCAGGCCCGCGGCAGCCGGTGAGACCC